>CAKSAI010000088.1 GCA_934434905.1 uncultured Lachnospiraceae bacterium
GAATTATATTATGTATTAAGTCATGAGGCCGCCCATTACTTCCACGGCGACCTGTGGCAAAGGCTATTGCTGAAGCTGTTACGTATCGCCTACTGGTGGAATCCCTTTGTCTACCTTTTAGAGGATTCCTTTGAAACACTCTTGGAAATGCGTGTTGACTCCTACATCACCCGCTCAACGGATGGGAAAAACAGCAGCGACTACCTGCAATGCCTGATAGATATCGCAAAGTCAGAAGTTGTACCGGAAGATACACCGGAGCATGCGGATTGGCCATGTTATGAAATATCTTCCGAGCATAACTCATTTTCAAATTGCATGGCATCGCCGGAAGTCTCCGGCACTGCCGAGCAAAAGAAGTTGGGCTTCTCCATCAAGCCACGTGATCCGATACTGGTACAGCGATTTCAAATGATGATGGCGAATCCCACAAGAAAGTTGAATTGGATCCAGATATTATGTCTGGTTTTGATTACGGGCCTATATATTTTTTCTATGATTTTTATATTTGAACCCCATTATATGTCGCCAGACGCATTAAACGATGCACTTGCCCCTAACGGAGAGATTTTACCTGCTATGCCCGACAACTCATATCTGATTGTGAATCCGAGTGGCGGCTACGATCTGTACATAGACGGCGAATATATGGAGACAATTCCAGAAGTGGATGAATACTTGTCCGATATAAAGATTTATAATACCATTGAGGAGGTTCCGAATGATTAAGAAACTTAAGATGATACTGCCAATTTTATCCCTGACCCTGCTTCTCATACCTGGAACGGTAAGCGCTGCCGCGAACATTTCAGTTACAGAAGATATTATTGTTATCGATTCCAGTGATGATAACGAAACCGTCATGCCAATGTCCGACGATATTCGTTGGGTATACTATACAGGCGCAGACGGAAGACGATACAAACGCCTGTTTAACTATTCCACAAACCAGTGGGTCGGTGATCCAATTCTGATTTCATAAACCGTTACGCAACCATACAATAGAAAGCACACTTCGCGGACTTTCTATTGTCATAAATCAATAGGCCCGTCAAAAGCCCTGGGTATCATCAGATACCCAGGGCTTTTTCTACATTTCCTCCAACCTTCAAGAAGAAATGGCTCCTTACCTATATTGGGATACACGATCCGCTTATTTTACTTCCGGATACTCGTTGCACAGCAGACGATACGGCGCTTCGTCCTCCTCGATCTTGGGGAAGCGGCCTACCTGCTCATAGAAGCGGTTGTCCGTGTTATCATCGTTGCACATGGACACCTCGCCCAACAGTACATCTCCGGTTCCCGGCTTCACGTCAAAGTCATGATACATGTACGGATAGATCGTAATGCTCTCACCGGGCTTTAACTCGATCTGGGTTCCGGCCTTCACTACAAACTCACGTCCGTCACAGTTCACGGTCACATCCGTATCTGCCAGATCTTCATCCTTGGTGGAATTGTACACCTTGATCAGCACAGTACCACCACCGCGGTTGATGATATCCTCCATCTTATTCCAGTGGAAATGCATGGGGGAGTGCTGGCCTTCCTTAATCATCAGCAGCTTCTCCGCGTATGTCTTGGTATACTTCTCGTTCTTTAAGTTGCCATTCCGCAGGGTGATCAGAGCGAATCCAACCTTGGCGAAATCACCTAAGCCGTAATCTGTGATGTCCCAACCCAGCATGTTGTCACGGATTTCCTGATATTCCGCGCCTTTTTCCTGCCACTCTTCCGGTGTCCACTTGCAGAATGGCGGGATCTCAAAGCCATGCTCTTTGATCAGTTGTTCCATTTCTCTGATAACCTGATTGATTTCCGAACGTTTCATTTTTCATTCCCCTTACACTAACTCAAGGATTACTTCCAGCGCTCCATCGCCCTTCCGCTGACCGATCTTCACGATTCTGGTGTAACCACCATTACGGTCTGCATACTTGGGAGCGATTTCAGTGAACAGCTTATCCGTCAGATCGATCTCCTTGGTAGCACGCTTCTTGCCGGCAGCCTCCGCAGGAACTTCCTTTACCGGATAGAGAACCTTCAGCATCTGCCTTCTTGCATGGAGACGAGAGGGCTTATCCTTCTTGATCTTCTTCTCCACTTCGTCGTATACGGTAACCTTCTTGCCGTCTACTATTTCCTTCACGCGCTTGCCATCCTTATCCTTACGCGGAACCTTTGCTGTTACGGTAACTTCTTCATAGTTATCTCTTTCCTTCACAGCCAGAGCGATAAGGCCTTCCGCTACCTTGCGGATCTCCTTTGCCTTTGCCTCTGTGGTTCTGATCTTGCCGTTATACAGCAGAGCAGTTACCTGGTTCCGGATCAGTGCCTTTCTCTGATCGGATGTTCTTCCTAACTTACGATACATTGCCATTTTATTTTCCTCCATTTGTGGGATATCCGGCCATGCACATCGGGCTTACTCACCGAATATCGTTATTGTGGCCGCAGACAACTGCGGCAGGTGTCCACTCATGAGTCAAGCAGGGCCGCGCACATTGGACTTATCTGCCCTGTCGTATGAGTCTTAATCATAATACGGGTTCCCCTCCGAACGTTAGTAGTTCGGAGGGTAGCGCCCAGATGAGGAATTTTATTCCTCACCAGGTACGGGAAACTTCTCGAACATTAGCAGTTCGAGAAGTAGCGTCCAGGAGAAGCGTCTTACTCTTCTCCTGGACTTAGTTGTAACCCAAGCTCTTTCAGCTTAGCTAATACTTCTTCCAGAGATTTGCGTCCCAGGTTACGAACCTTCATCATGTCCTCCGATGTGCGGTTGCACAGCTCTTCAACCGTGTTGATCCCTGCTCTCTTCAAGCAGTTATAGGAGCGAACGGATAACTCCAGTTCGTCAATATTCATTTCCAGAACCTTTTCCTTAGCATTGTCTTCCTTCTCGATCATGACCTCTGCGGTCTTCGCATTCTCAGAAAGATCAATGAAAAGATTCAGATGCTCGCTCAATACCTTTGCCGCAAGGCTTACAGCCTCATCCGGCTCCAGGGTTCCGTTGGTGTATACATCCAGGGTAAGCTTATCATAATCGGTGATCTGGCCTACACGCGTATTCTCGACAGAGAGATTCACACGCTCAACCGGTGTATAGATGGAGTCAATGGCGATCACGCCGATGGGCACATCTTCACTTTTATTCCGATCCGCACTTACATAGCCACGCCCCCTGTTGATTGTCAGCTCCATATAAAGCTTGGAATCTACGCCGCCGTTTAACGTGGCAATAACCAGTTCCGGATTCAGGATCTGGATATCCGGATCTACCTGAATATCACCCGCTGTCACAATGCCTTCGCCCTCAAACTCGATATAAGCGACCTTAGGCTCATTTGTAGGACTGGTGTTTTTCAACGCCAGATTCTTGATGTTCATGATGATTTCCGTAACATCTTCCTTTACTCCGGGAATAGAACTGAACTCATGTAAAACACCATCGATTTTTACCTGGGTAACTGCTGCGCCCGGCAGGGAAGACAACATAATCCTCCGTAACGAATTGCCAAGGGTCGTACCATACCCTCTTTCCAGCGGTTCCACAACAAATCGGCCGTATTTCTTATCTTCTGAAATTTCAGCAATCTCAATTTTCGGTTTTTCAAAATCGAACATGCACAAGTCCCTCCTTTTCGGGTAATCTTTGCCTGCGCCTTATTATTTGGAATATAACTCGACGATCAGCATCTCGTTTACAGGAACATCAATGGCTTCTCTGTTCGGCAATTCCTTCACGGTTCCCTTCAGGTTCTCAGCATCCGCTTCCAACCACTCCGGTACCATTCTTCCTCCTGTAACCTCTAAGATATCCTTATATCTCTGGGATCCTTTGCACTTCTCCTTGATCTCGATGGTATCGCCGGCCTTCACCAGATAAGAAGGAATATTCACCTGCTTACCGTTCACCAGCACATGCTTATGATCAACGATCTGTCTTGCTTCTTTTCTGGTGCGGGCGAAGCCTAAACGGAAAACCACATTATCCAGGCGGCTCTCAAGAATGACCATAAGGTTCTCACCGGTCATGCCCTTCATTCTGTCTGCCTTCATATAGTAGTTGTGGAACGGCTTTTCCAGAACACCATAGATGAATTTTGCTTTCTGCTTTTCTCTCAACTGAAGTCCGTACTCAGATACCTTGCGGTTTGCTCTCTTCAACTGCCGTCTGGACTTCTTGTCTATTCCCAAATAAACCGGATCCAGACCCAGGGATCTGCATCTTTTCAGAACAGGAACTCTATTTACTGCCATCTTATCAATACCTCCTGATTAAACTCTTCTGCGCTTTGGTGGACGACATCCATTGTGAGGTACCGGAGTAACATCGCTAATGCTGGTTACTTCAAGACCACAAGCCTGCAGTGCACGGATTGCTGCTTCTCTTCCTGAACCTGGTCCTTTTACCATAACGTCTACTGTCTTCAAACCATGTACAAGAGCTGCCTTTGTAGCAGTTTCTGCTGCCATCTGCGCAGCATAGGGAGTAGATTTCCTTGAACCTCTGAATCCCAGGGAACCGGCACTTGACCAGGACAGAGCGTTTCCTTCTGCGTCTGTGATGGTTACGATCGTATTATTAAAAGATGACTGAATATGTGCCTGTCCGCGTTCAACGTTTTTTCTAACACGCTTTTTTGTCACTTTTTTTGTAACTTTTTTAGCCATATCTAAACTAACCTACTTTCTGCTTATTTCTTTTTATTAGCTACTGTTCTCTTCGGACCTTTTCTGGTTCTTGCATTGTTCTTGGTATTCTGACCGCGAACCGGCAGACCCTTCCTGTGGCGGATTCCACGATAGCATCCGATTTCCTGTAATCTCTTGATATTCAGCGCAACTTCTCTTCTCAGATCACCTTCCACCATCTGGGAGTCATCGATGACCGCGCTGATCCGCTTTACTTCTTCATCTGTCAGATCTCTGACACGTGTATCCGGATTCACCTTTGCTTCCGCAAGGATACGGTTGGCGCTTACTCTGCCAATGCCATAGATATAGGTAAGTCCGATCTCAACACGTTTTTCTCTTGGTAAATCTACACCTGCGATACGAGCCATGTGTGTTGTACACCTCCATTGAATTCTAAGCCTTCCGGCCTGTTAGCTGTTCTTCTGATCTGCCTGCAACCTGACGGACCACTTCACTCCGAAGACAAATGCATACAGCTGCGGTTGCACGCCCTGAAATGTGTGCATACACTTCTCTTCTTCTGATATTCTTCTTAGGAATCCACATGCATTGGTGTCCCTCTCGGTATAAAAGGACCAAAAACAGCCATGTGGTGCTGTCTATTATGAATAGTAAAACAACCTGGCCAGGTGTTTCACTACAGCCGCACATAATTTGTTACACAAGCATCACTAAGTGCTCTAGCCCTGACGTTGCTTGTGCTTCGGATTCTCACAGATAATCCGGATGCTTCCTTTTCTCTTGATAACTTTGCATTTTTCGCAAATCGGCTTAACAGAAGATCTTACCTTCATTGTGAGTTCCTCCTTTCCTAAAAATGGGCACAAAAATAGTGTCCGAACACAAAGGTCGCTTACCATTATAGCACCTCGACCCTTGAAATGCAAGCATTTTCTTATTTATCTCTCCAGATAATCCTGCCTTTTGTCAGATCGTAGGGAGACAACTCAATGGTAACCTTGTCGCCCGGCAGGATACGGATGAAATTCATACGCAGCTTCCCGCTGATATGTGCCAGTACCTGGTGGCCGTTCTCCAGCTCCACCTGGAACATGGCGTTGGGCAGCTTCTCAACCACTTTTCCCTCTACTTCGATCACATCTGCTTTTGACATGCACTAAACCTCCTCGTCACTTGCTTTTTGATATAGCTTGATGGCCCTTTTTATTTCTTCGTTTCCAAATTCTCTGTCCTGTGGCAGCAGCTCCATGACATTTTCCGGAAGCCTTTTGATAACCTGTATGTGCTTCTTATTCTTCTTTTTCGGCTTCTCCGGGAACCGGATCTTCCCGTCTGCCAGATACACATTGTCGGCTTCTTCCTTCAGTATCACATAGACTCTGCCTTTGTCATGACCGGATCTTGATATTGCCAGTTGTCCTCTCATCTACGGCCTCCCGTTTAGGAACAGCTGACGTTTCCCTGACTCAGTTCAGACTCAGTCAGCGTCAGGATCTCCGGCTCCCCGGAGGTGATCAAGATCGTGTTCTCATAATGTGCTGACAGAGAGCCATCCTCGGTCACAACTGTCCAGTCGTCATCCAGCCATTCCACATCATAGCGGCCGATATTGATCATCGGCTCAATGGCCAGGGTCATTCCGGCGCGAAGCCGAAGGCCTCTGCTGCGCTGGACATAATTGGGAATCTGGGGATCTTCATGAAGCTTGGATCCAACTCCATGCCCCACAAGATCGCGCACCACACCATATCCAAAGCTCTCTGCGTAGGTTCCGATGGCATTTGAAATCTCATGCAGATGATTTCCTTCTCTCGCGTACTTGATGCCTTCAAAAAAGCTCTGTCTGGTTCTCTCAATCAGCAAGGATGCTTCCTTTGAAATCTCTTCAATCCCATGCGTCCTGGCTGCATCCGAGTGATATCCCTTATAGATAACCCCGATATCCAGGCTCACGATGTCTCCGGGATGGAGAAGCCGCTTCTTGGTGGGAATCCCATGAACCACTTCGTCATTCACCGATACGCATACGGAAGCGGGATAACCGTTATAATTCTTAAAGGAAGGGATACATCCGTAGCTTCGGATCATCTCCTCGCCCAGTTTATCTACCTCCCAGGTTGACATTCCCGGTTTTAATTCCCTGCCAAGATTCTCGTGCACCTTCGCCAGGATCTTTCCGGCAGCACGCATTAATTCGATCTCTCTGGCAGATTTGATTGATACTGACATTTCTACGCTCCCAAAATATCTACAATGGCTTCAAAAACTTCATCCATTGGCTGTGTTCCATCTACGGTTCTTAATACATTCTGTTTCTTGTAATACTCGATCAGCGGCTGTGTCTGGGCATGATATACCTCCAGACGCTTCTGTACGGTCTCCGGCTTGTCATCCTCACGCAGCACCACCTTGCTGCCGCATGTATCGCAGATCCCATCCACCTTGGTGGGAATGGTCACGATGTGATATGTCGCTCCGCAATCCAGGCAAGCACGGCGTCCGCTCATGCGGTTGATGATGTTCTCATCGGGAACATCCACATCAATGGCATAATCCATAGATGTACCCATCTTCTCAAGAGCTGCGTCCAGCGCCTCTGCCTGGGGAATGGTTCTTGGGAAGCCATCCAGCACAAAGCCCTTCGCGCAGTCGTCCTGCGTGATCCGGTCCGCCACCAGCTCTACCACCAGCTCATCCGGTACCAGAAGTCCCTGATCCATGTATGTCTTAGCTTTCTTTCCTAATTCTGTTCCGTTCTTGATATTCGCACGGAATATGTCTCCGGTGGAGATATGGGGAACGCCATACTTCTCGGCAATCTTCTTAGCCTGTGTTCCTTTTCCCGCTCCCGGAGCTCCCAACATGATGATCTTCATTCCATAAATCCTCCTGTGCTCGTTATAAACAACAGTAGTGTACCGGGGGAAGCGCACGCCGGCGCTCCCCCACAGTACACATTAGTCGTTCAAAAATCCCTTATAATAGCGTACACGCATCTGTGATTCGATCTGCTTCAATGTCTCGATGATAACTCCCACGATAATGATGATGGAGGTTCCGCCGAAGGAAACATTCGCTCCGAATATTCCATTAAAGAAGATTGGAACAAAGGCAACAATTACCAATGCAACCGCACCGATGAGCACAATATAATTCAGAATCTGGTTCAGGTAATCACTGGTTGGCTTACCTGGCCGGATACCTGGGATAAATCCGCCCTGCTTCTTCATGTTGTTGGCGATCTCCAACGGATTGAAGGTAATGGACGTATAAAAATATGCAAATGCTATGATCAGTATGATATATACGATCAAACCAATACTGTAGATTGGCTGCTTTGGATTACACCAATATTGCTGGGATAATCCGTGAAGGATCTTGCTTCCGACCCCTGTCCCGTTTCCTTTTCCCAGAAGCGTCGCAATGACCACCGGGAACTGCATCAGGGACTGTGCGAAGATAACCGGAATAACGCCGGCCGTATTCACCTTCAGGGGAATGTGTGTGGACTGTCCGCCCACCTGCTTTCTTCCCTGGATCTTCTTGGAGTACTGCACCGGAATCCTGCGCTCTCCATCCTGAAGCAATACCACGAATACCACCATGAACACGATGATAGCAAGTATAATGGCTGCTGCCAGTATCTTCTTACCGACATTGCCTGTGCTTGCGATAAACTGCTGGTACAGTGTCATCAGATCATCCGGGATACGTGAGATGATATTGATCGTCAGTACGATCGAGATACCGTTTCCGACACCCTTCTCTGTGATCCGTTCACCGATCCACATCAATACAGCGGAACCGGCCGTCAATGTAACCACAACGGTAAGCACTGTTATGAAATTATACGTAGTCAGATAACCGCTGCGGCCAAAGCCTATAGCCATGGCGATGGATTCGATCAGTGCAAGGATCACCGTTACGTAACGGGTGATTGCAGCGATCTTCTTTCTTCCATCTTCGCCTTCCTTCTGCATATCCTCCAGCTTCGGAATTGCAATGGTCAGAAGCTGCATGATAATGGAGGATGTGATATAGGGCGTAATATTCAGCGCAAATATCGACATCTGCAGGAAGGAACCACCGGTAATGGCGTCAAAGAAGTTAAACGCATCTGTTCCCTGGCTCGTAAACCAGCTTTCAATCAATTCTCTGTTCACACTCGGAATCGGAATCTGACAACCGATCCGGATGATGATCAGCATAAAAAATGTAAAAACAATCCGTTTGCGGATATCCTTAACTTTAAATGCATTACGCAGTGTCTCTAGCATTAGATCACCTCTGCTTTTCCACCAAGAGCCTCAATCTTTTCTTTCGCGCCTGCACTGAAGGCATTTACCTGTACAGTGAGTTTCTTAGTAAGTTCGCCGTTTCCAAGAATCTTTACGCCGTCTCTGGGATTCTTCACGATTCCCTGTTCGAGTAAAGCTTCAACAGTTACTACTGCATCATTATCAAATACTTCCAGAGCGGAAACATTGATTCCAACGATTGTCTTGGAATTTCTGTTTGTAAACCCTCTCTTGGGTATTCTTCTGTACAATGGCATCTGGCCGCCTTCAAAACCCGGTCTTGGAGCACCGGAACGAGCTTTCTGTCCCTTGTGACCCTTACCAGCGGTCTTGCCATTTCCTGAACCGTGTCCACGTCCTCTTCTGAAGTTATCACTATGCTTTGAGCCTTCTGCCGGCTGTAAATTTGATAAGTCCATCATGACACCTCCTTACACTTTTTCTTAGATTTCTTCTACTTTCACCAAATGTCTCACCTGCTGGATCATGCCTCTGGTCGCTGCATTATCCGGCAGTTCAACGGTCTTGTGCATCTTGTTCAAGCCTAACGCCTCCACAGTTTTCTTGTGCTTTGGCACGGCGCCGATGGTAGACTTCACAAGCGTGATCTTTAATTTCTCTGCCATTTTAAGTTCCCTCCTTAACCCAGTATCTCTTCCACAGATTTACCGCGAAGTTTTGCTACTTCTTCCGGGGATTTCAACTGACTCAGAGCTTCGATCGTAGCAAGTACTACGTTCTGCTTGTTGTTGGAGCCCAGAGACTTTGTACGGATGTTCTTGATACCTGCCATCTCACACACATTACGTGCAGGACCGCCGGCGATCACACCGGTACCTTCCGGAGCTCTCTTCAGCAACACGGATGCTCCGGTATGCTTTCCGATAGTATCATGCGTAATACTGTTGTTGTCGTCCAGCTTTACGGTGATAAGTTTCTTCATTGCGTCTTCTTTGCCTTTGCGGATAGCTTCCGGTATTTCTGCAGCCTTTCCAAGGCCGGCGCCTACATGGCCGTTGCCGTCACCAACAACAACAAGAGCTGTGAAACGCATGTTACGTCCACCTTTTACAACCTTCGTAACACGCTTAATTGATACCACTTTTTCATTTAACTCTAATTGACTAGCATCAATAATTGTACGTTTCATGTATTGTTTCCTCCTTTAATAGCGGAATCCTAGAATTCCAACCCGGCCTCTCTTGCTGCATCAGCTAAAGCCTTGATCTTGCCCTGATATATGAAGCCGCCTCTGTCAAAGACAACCGTTGTGATACCCTTTTCCAGCGCCTTCTTCGCGATCACAGTGCCAAGATATGCCGCTGCTTCAACATTGTTTGTCTTTTCCAGTTCTGCCTTTACATCCTTCTGAAGGGTAGAGGCAGAGACTAGAGTATTTCCAACTGTATCATCAATGATCTGGGCATACATATGATCATTGCTACGGAATACAGCCAGACGAGGTCTCTCAGCGGTTCCGCTGAGATGATTGCGCATTCTTCTATGCTTGTTCAAACGAACTTCTGTTCTTGACTTCTTACTAATCATTCCTGTCACACCCTTTCATTATTTCTTACCAGTCTTACCAAC
>CAKSAI010000089.1 GCA_934434905.1 uncultured Lachnospiraceae bacterium
GTGTAGTGCCGCTCCTAAGAACATTATATCCTCTATAAAATTTAATGATCAATAATTTTATAATGTAAAATTTTTTATGCAATAGCTATTTAATTTTAGATAAAGAAATTTTTAATTGGGAGATGTTTAAAATCAAAAAGTCATTTAAATTGTTAAGCTTAATTTTATCCGCTAAATTTTTATTAGCATCTTTAATTCCTTCAACACATGCTCTTGGACACAATATGAACATTTCAAAATTTGTAAAAATCCCGGAAGAATACATACTCTGTCACGGTTCTATATTTCCTGTTGAAAAACGCATCGTGAAAAATGTGGTAAGAGGTATATTAGAATACTGCGTACAAGCATATGAAAACTCTATATATAGAATGAATTTTTCTAAAGATGATATACTGTGCGTAGACAATGAGCAGTGCCAAAGGGGACGGAAAGAAATCGACTGCTTGCAGACAAGGAGGCACCATTTTGAAGGTTGCAGGTATCATCGCTGAATACAATCCCTTCCACAGGGGTCATAAATACCAGTTGGACCGGCTGCGCGAGCTTGCCGGGCCGGACTATATCATCGTCGCCATGAGCGGAGACTTCCTCCAGCGGGGTACACCTGCGCTCATGGATAAGTATACCCGTGCCCGCATGAGTTTATTACAAGGAGCAGATCTTATTTTAGAACTGCCGGCCTGCTATGCCACATCCAGCGCAGAAACCTTTGCCAGAGGCGGGATCCTGCTGCTTGCGGCTACCGGTCTTACGGACATGCTCTGCTTCGGTGCAGAGAGCGATGACCTTGATCGTCTCAGGAACCTGGCTCTGCTTCTGAACCGGGAGCCGGACTGGTACAGGAGCGCTCTGCTTTCTTCTTTAAAAAAAGGCCGTTCCTTCCCCGCTGCCCGCGCAGAGGCCTTGCCGGAATATGCTGATCTTCTCAATCAGCCTAACAACATCCTGGCGGTAGAATATTTAAAGGCAATGAAAGATCTGGCCCCCGCCATGGAACCGCTGCTGATCCAGCGTGCAGGCAGCGGATACCATGATACCGATATCACCGCACCTCTGGCATCTGCCAGCGCCATCCGGGATACCTTATTGCGTACTTCGCACCACGGCGATACCCTGCTGCATACTATGCCCCACTGCGATACCAGATCGGCAATCAATCGTACCACATCCGCCCTGGCAACAATCCAATCGGAAATCGACTGGTCCGCCCTGGCGGAGGCTCTGCCGGAAAGCTCTCTTAAGATCATGCAGGAATATGAACAGGACTCTGCCTTTTTGCAGGAAGACGATTTCTCACAGCTGCTTCACTACTGCCTGCTGCGTGAAACGAAAGAGTCTCTGGCCGGATATCTGGATATGACCGAAGACCTTGCGAACCGGATCGATTCACGAAAAAATGATTTTATCTCCTGGAGCTCCTTCTGTCAGTTATGCAATACAAAAGACTCCACCTATGCCAGGATCAGCCGCGCACTGACGCATATACTCTTAAATATCCGCACGGAGGATCACAAGCCTTGTCTCTCTGCCAGTCCCCGCATTCTGCCCTACCTTCGGGTGCTGGGTTTTCGAAGGTCGGCCACACCGCTGCTCACCCAACTAAAAAGCTGCGCCAAGGCTCCGATCATCACCTCTCCCGCCGCTGCCGAAGGGCAGCTGACCGCACAGGGGCTTGCCATGCTGCATACGGATATCCACGCTTCCGATCTGTACCGCTGCATCGCAACGGACAAGACCGGACGCGCGTATCTCAATGAATATCAGAGAAAATTGTTGATTGTTGAGTAACCAATGCCGAATTATTCTGTTACCCGCGCACATGCCCTTTCGCACGGATAACCTCCACCACCCGGTCCACATGCTGGCGGCAGATCTCCTCGGACTCTGCTTCCACCATCACACGGATGACCGGCTCGGTTCCCGACTCACGCACCAGGATACGCCCGGTATCACCCAGGGCTTCCGCGGCCTCGCGCACGGCAGCCTGCACATCCTCATCCGCCTGGGCGGCAGCCTTGTCGTTAACTCTCACATTCACCAGCACCTGCGGATAGATCACCAGACCCTCGCTCAACTGGCTCAATGTCTTCTTGCGGGCCATCATGACCTCCATGATCTTCAGGCTGGTAAGAATCCCATCACCGGTCGATGCATATTTGGAGAAAATGATATGTCCGGACTGCTCTCCGCCAATGCGGCAGCCATTCTTCATCATATATTCGTATACATACTTGTCGCCCACAGCCGTCTTGGCATAGTCGATTCCAAGCTCGTCAAAGGCCTTGTAGAGACCGAAATTGGACATGACAGTTGTGACCACCGTGTTGGTTACCAGCTTGCCGCGCTCCTTCATATACTTTCCATAGATGTACAGGATATGATCGCCGGTCACCACCTGGCCCTTTTCATCCACACAGAGACAGCGGTCCGCATCCCCATCGTAGGCAAATCCCACGTCAAGTCCATTCTCCACCACGAATCTCTGCAGCCCCTCGATGTGGGTGGAGCCTGCATTGGTGTTGATGTTGGTTCCGTTGGGCTCCGCATTGATCACATAGGTCTTAGCGCCCAACGCGTCAAAGACTGCCTTAGCCAGGTTCCAGGCGCTGCCGTTGGCACAGTCAAGTCCCACCTTCACACCCTTGAAGGAATACATGCCCAGAGAGATCAGATATCCGATGTAACGGTTTCTGCCGGACACATAGTCCACGGTGCAGCCGATCTTATCCTTCTTCGCGAAGGGAAGTTCCTCCCATTTCTGTCCGAATATCTCCAGCTTTCCATCCAGATAATCTTCCACCAAACCGATGGTTTCCTCATCCATCTTCTCCCCCTGACCGTTGATCAGCTTGATGCCGTTGTCATAGTAGGGATTGTGGCTGGCAGAGATCATGATCCCGCAGTCAAACTCATCCGTTCTCGCCACATACGCCACCGAAGGAGTGGTAGTTACATGAAGCAGGTACGCATCTGCGCCGGAGGCCACCAGGCCGCCCACCAGAGCATACTCAAACATATAGCTGGAACGCCTGGTGTCCTTTCCGATCACGATACGAGCCGACGTCTCGTCCCCCGCCCGACGCTTCGTCTCGCCATAATACCATCCGAGGAAACGTCCTACCCGGTACGCATGATCTGCTGTCAGATTCTCATTGGCCTCACCACGGAAACCGTCTGTTCCAAAATATCTTCCCATCTTCTTTTCCTCCACAGAAGTTTTCTTTTTCTAGATATAATTCACGGATTGCTCCGGTGCTGTACGCTAATACTTGCGCCATACCATCTTATCCACCACTCCGGTATAAGACTGGATGATCTTCACAACTTTGGTGCTGACATTCTCTTCCACGTAATCCGGCACCGGAATGCCATTATCACCCTCCGCCACCATGTCCACAGCGGTTGTCACCGCCTGCAGCAGACTCTTCTCGTCAATCCCTGCCAGGATGAAGCCCGCCTTATCCAGCGACTCCGGCCGTTCCGTGGATGTGCGGATGCACACCGCCGGGAAGGGGTATCCCACGCTGGTGAAAAAGCTGCTCTCCTCCGGCAGCGTTCCGGAATCGGAGATCACCGCAAAGGCATTCATCTGCAGATGATTGTAATCATGGAAGCCCAGCGGTTCATGCCGGATCACCCGCTTATCCAGCGGAAAGCCGGACTCCTCCAGCCGTTTCCGGGAGCGCGGATGACAGGAATAGAGAATCGGCATATCGTACTTCTCCGCCAGCCGATTGATGGCCGTAAACAGCGACCGGAAATTCTTCTCCGTGTCGATATTCTCCTCCCGATGCGCTGAGAGAAGCATATACCGCTTCGATGCAAGCCCCAGGCGGCTTAAGATATCGGATCCTTCAATCTCTGCAAGATTCTGATGTAATACCTCCGCCATGGGAGAACCGGTCACATACGTGCGCTCCTTGGGCAGACCGCACTCCGCCAGATAACGGCGGGCATGCTCTGAGTAGGCCAGATTCACATCGGAAATGATATCCACGATCCTCCGGTTGGTCTCCTCCGGCAGGCACTCGTCCTTGCAGCGGTTCCCCGCTTCCATATGGAAGATGGGAATGTGCAGCCGCTTAGCCGCGATGGCTGACAGGCAGGAATTGGTATCCCCAAGGATCAGCAGGGCATCCGGCTTGATCTGGCTCATCAGCTTATAAGAGCAGTTGATGATATTGCCAACGGTGGCGCCCAGGTCATCTCCCACGGCATCCATGTAGACTTCCGGATCCTTCAGCTTCAGGTCATGGAAAAAGATCCCGTTTAAGTTATAGTCATAGTTCTGGCCGGTGTGGGCCAGAATGCAGTCGAAGTATTTCCGGCACTTGCTGATGGTGGCCGCCAGGCGGATGATCTCCGGGCGGGTGCCAACAATGATCAGAAGCTTTAGTCGGCCATCGTTTCGGAAGGAAATATCTGTGTAATCGGTCTTAATTTGCATAAGGAACCTCCTTGTATCGTTTTTATACTGGCTCATAGAAAGTATCCGGGTGTTCCGGGTCGAACTGTTCATTGGCCCACATAACGGTTACCAGATCCTGTGTGTCCGACAGGTTTATGATATTGTGGGTGTAACCCGGCAGCATGTGTACCGCCTCGATCTTATCTCCTGACACTTCGTATTCCAGCACCGGATAGGGCATTCCGTTTTCGTCTAGGCCGATCTTCCGCTCCTGGATCAGTCCATGTCCGGACACCACGATGAAGAACTCCCACTTACTGTGGTGCCAGTGCTGTCCCTTGGTGATCCCCGGCTTGCTTATATTGACGGAGAATTGGCCGCAGTTCGCTGTTTTCAAGAGCTCGGTAAAGCTTCCTCTGGCATCGATATTCATCTTCAGCGGGAAGATGGCTTTCTCCTTTGGCAGATACGAGAGATACGTGGAATACAGCTTTTTTGCAAAGGAATCATTGGGGATCTCGGGCATGAGCAGCGTCTTCGGCTGCGCCCGGAAGCTCTCCAACAGATCCACGATCTCGCCAAGGGTCACATGATGGGTGGTAGGAACATAGCAGTAGCGGCCTTCCCTGCATCCCACTGCCGTAAGACCGTCAAATTCACAATGGTGCTCTTCGCCGTTTATGGCGACCAGCAGCTCCTCCACCAGATCGTCGATGTACAGAAGCTCCAGCTCGGTACTCCGGTCATTGACCTGGATGGGAAGATCATTCGCCATGTTGTTACAGAAGGTGGCAACCGCAGAATTGTAGTTGGGTCTGCACCACTTGCCGAACAGATTCGGGAAGCGATAGACCAGCACCCGCGCTCCGGTCTCCTTGGCATATGTAAAGAGCAGCTCTTCCCCGGCCAGCTTGGATCTCCCGTAATCAGACTGGCCGTAGCGGCCGATCAGGGTAGCCTGGATAGAGGAAGACAACACCACCGGACAGGTGTTGTGGTATTTTTTCAGTGTGTCCAGCAGGGTGGAAGTGAATCCGAAGTTGCCGGTCATGAATTCCGACTGCTCCTTGGGGCGGTTGACGCCGGCCAGGTGAAAGACGAAGTCCGCCCGGCTGCAATAGGTCTCCAGCTCCTCCGGGGTGGAATCCAGGTCATAACAGTCAAGGGTAAGACTGACGGCTTCTTCGCTCCCGCTCTTCATTTCCCCGCTTTTGGTTCCCTGATTTTCGCTCTCCCACGTTCCGATCCGGTGTACCCGATCCTTCCCGTCGCGGATGTTTTTAAGAGCCTCCACAAGATTCTTTCCAACGAAGCCCTTGGCTCCTGTAATCAATATATGCATCTGTCTATCCTTTCGAAAATCCTTACGCCGTCATACACTTCCTGACGATCTCGTTCATCGCGTCAAGCTTCTCCTCGATATCCTTGGCAAGCGCCAGCTGACACCTGGTGCGGACAAGATTATGCTCCGGATAGTCGATCTTAAAATACTCATCTCCCAGGATATAATCATCCAGGAATCTGGCAGCCAGCTCCACCGTCAGCGTAAATGCGGAGAGTGCCAGTGTATCGATCTCAGTCTCCGTCAGTGTCTCCCTCGTCTGGGACAGAAAGCCTCTGGTGAACGCATCAAACAGCGCAAGATCAAAGCTCACCAGCTCCGTGTTCCTGCTGTCCTCCGCCTGTGTATTGCAGGCGAATCGCACCGCATCTCCGAAGTCATGACCCACAAGTCCCGGCATAACCGTATCCAGGTCAACCACCGTCAGTGCCTCCGAGTTCTCCTTGTCAAAAAGAACGTTGTTAATCTTCGTATCGTTGTGCGTTACCCGAAGCGGCAACTCTCCCGCCTCCTGCATGTCGGTCATTTTACAGGCAAGCGGCATGGCGCTTCTGATATAAGACAGCAGGTCCTCCACCTCAGCCGCCCGACCGCAGGGATCCTTCCCGGCATCTTCAAACAGCTTCTCCAGCCGCTTTCTGGTGTTATGAAAATCCGGGATCGTTGTATACAGCATGGCTGCATCGAAGTCACCTAGCTGCATCTGGAACTCCCCAAAGGCCGTTCCCGCGTGATACATAACCTCCTCCGTGGGATTCTCACTAAAAGTGACAGACGGTATGAAGTTCGTCAGTCTCCAGAAGCCGTCCGCATCATCCACGTAAGTCTTGCGATCCTCGGTATGGTGAAAATGAAGCGTGACACCGCTGTTCTTTTTTCCGCGGATATGCTCTGTCACACAGTCGATATTATGCATCACCTGCTCGGGATTCTTAAACACAAACGTATTGATCCGCTGAACGATATAGCTCTTCTCCCTGCCGCCGTCTCCCTTGAAATTCACCTTGTAGGTCTGATTGATATTCCCCATCTTGATCTGTTCACAGGACTGATAGGTTCCCTTAATCCTGAATTTATCGCAGATCTCCGGCAGCTTCTGTTCCATTGTTTCCATAATTTATCCCCTTTATATATAATGTTTCTAATACAGTGTATCCTTCAGCTTCCGTATTGTTGCCTCCCAGTCCGGCACCAGCATATCCTGCCGTCTGACATAGATGACATCGTACATGTTGTCATACGGAATCCGATCCTTCACCAGATCATACTGGAACAGGGACGGCGCCTTGGCCAGCATAGTCCACATCTCATTCTCCGGAATGTTGTGGGTCACCAGCGGCAACACGGCCTGCGCATAATCATAAAGCTCCGTTACGCTTAAGATCTTCAGCTTCTCAATGATCTTCGTGAGAACGGTTCTCTGACGCTCCGTCCGCTGATAGTCCGCATGCCCCACATGGCGGATCCTGGCATAAGCCACTGCCTGAATACCGGAGCACTGGTGGGTGCCTCCTCCCGGAAGCATGTAGTCCTCCGCATTCCAACCGCGCAGATCACACATCTCGCGGATGTTGCCATTGGCTGACTCTGCCTCCTTCTCCGAGAAGGTCAGCTCGATCCCGCCCATCTTATCTACGATATCCGTCATGCTCTCGAAGTCCACCGAGGCATAGCGATCCACCTGGATCTTATAATTCTGTGTTACCGTCTTCACCAGCAGGGGCCCGGCTCCGTTTGCATGAGCAGCGTTTAACTTCCGCATTCCAATCCCCGGAATATTCACATAGGTATCCCGCATCAGGGAGATCATGCTGATCTGCTTCTTATCATAATTCACAGACATCAGGATCATGGTGTCGGAATTCCCGGCCCAGGAGCGATCCCTACGATCCACACCGATCAGCAGCACATTATAGACATTCCCGTCATTGGTGATGGGCTCCGCGTTATAATAGTCTGCCAGGCGCTCATCCAGCGCTGCCAACTCCTCGTCCGTCAGCTTCTGCCCATTGGAATTGTCCGGATCCACCAGATCCGCCTGGTCATCCGAATCCTTCGGTTCCTCATAACCCTTCATGGCATCCTCGTCCGGCGTATAATTGCTGGCATGGTAAAAGCCATGGATCACACCGTAGACCGTAAGCCCGGCCGCCAGCAGCAGAACCAGCAGCACCGCCAGGACGATCAGAATGATTTTCTTTTTCTTTGACATTTTCTTCTTATCCGGTTTCATAGCATATTTCCTTTCTCTCACAGACCGCACTGCTCATAGAATACTTTCTTTCACAGGCCGCACTGCTCATAGAAATGACGCAGTTCCTTTCCGTGCTCCAGGTCACCGTTCCTGTATACCTCCATCTGCGAGCGGATATTCCGCCGCCGGAACAGGATACTTCTGATGCCGCGCCAGATCCAGCCTACCGGCAGCAGCACCGGATATTTTTTCAGCCAGGGGAACATGGTCTGCATGCTTTTCAGGCTTGGGAAGAGCACATGCAGCAGGAAACGTCCCCTGCCGGCCTCCTCCACAGACAAGGCCGCCGCATGCTTCTGCAATCCATATGTTCCGTTGGCTATAATATATTCCTCTAATTTTCGAAGAAGCTGCTCCTGCTCCGGCGAATACGGCTGATCCATCGCAGATGGCTCCTCCTGCGCATGCCCCTCCGGATACACCTGTCCCTGCGGACACACCTGCTCCTGCCCGCCGAACCATCGCCCGGCCAGCGCAGAAACATTCCGATAGAACTCCCACAGCTTCAGCTTCACAAGCTCCTGCTTCACATAATCCCAGTCCATGCCCTCCAGATGGTCATATACATAAATATCCATCAGGAAGCGAATGCCCACTCCGCCATGCTTAAAATGCTCGACCAGATGGACGATTGCAAAGATATATTCATCCTCAAGACGCATCTCGTGGATATACCGGCATCCCTTCCGCGGCTGCACACGATCCCAGATATCGGAATAGTAGGTGCCATACTCGGACTCCGCCGCCACCAGTTCCCGGTGGAGTTCTACGCCTGCATAGGGCTTGCGTTGGTAATGGTCGTGCTTCCTTCCCTCCTGAAAGCCATCGTACCCCAGCTTCTCCATCATAGCCTTCACCTGCTCATGCTGGGTATCACGATACAGGATATCGATATCACCCATGGATCGCATGTCAGATTCCGGGTAATGCTTCTTGGTATTCACACCCTTCACCGCCAGCATATACAGACCTTCCCGCTCCGCTTCTGCCAGCAGCTCCTCCGCCGCATCCAACTGCCCATAGCTTCTCATCAGCTCCTTCAGCGTGATCTGCTCCAGGCATTGGTACACCGCTTTCCTCGGCTGCTGCTCCGCCGGAAGCTTCTCAATCCCGTAAAAAAGCAGATTGGAAACACTGTGCCGACGCGCTGTCTCCAGCGTCCTCTGCCAGTCCAGCTCCTTCGGCGGGATGGGAATCTCTGTCTTACGATCGTGCAGGATATATTTTATAACATCTAACAGATACTTACATTCTAATTCCATTTATTTTTCCCATTTTTCCAAAGCTTCCCGCACATAATCCGTAGTCAGGATCTTCTGCACAGTCCCCTCCACATCCAGTCTCCGTGTATTGTGAGAGGTATACGCCTCGCTGGCCATGGTCTGCACCTTTCCATCTACAAAGAACTTATCGTAGTTCAGGTCGCGCCCATCTGCCACCACGCGGTAATAATCGCCCATATCCTGGCTCCGGACACATTCCTCGTTGGTCATCAACGTCTCATACAGCTTCTCACCATGACGTGTCCCGATGATCCTGGTTCCGGTATCTCCCAACAACCGCTGCACCGCCTTGGCCAGATCGCCGATGGTGCTGGCATCCGACTTCTGGACAAACAGATCGCCTGGCTCTCCATGCTCAAAGGCAAACATAACCAGAGCCACCGCCTCGTCCAGATTCATGAGAAAACGTGTCATATCAGGGTTGGTGATGGTAATCGGGTTCCCCGCCCTGATCTGATCGATAAACAGCGGGATCACAGAACCGCGGCTGCACATTACATTTCCATAACGGGTACAACAGATGGTCGTCTTGCCCGCAGCCACCCTGGCATTGGCTCCGATCACCTTCTCCATCATAGCCTTGGAAATCCCCATGGCATTGATGGGATACGCTGCCTTATCCGTGGACAGGCACACAATACGCTGCACCCCGGCATCCACCGCCGCATGCAGCACATTGTCCGTTCCCTCCACGTTGGTGCGCACCGCCTCCATGGGGAAGAACTCACAGGACGGCACCTGCTTTAAGGCTGCCGCATGAAATATGTAATCCACACCCTGAACCGCGTCCCGCACGGATCTCATGTTGCGGACATCGCCGATATAGAACTTCACCTTGCCCGCCAGCTCCGGATGCTTCGCCTGCAGGTCGTGACGCATATCATCCTGCTTCTTCTCATCCCTGGAGAAAATACGGATCTCTGCCAGATCGGAATCCAGGAAATGCTTCAGTACCGTGGAGCCGAAGGAGCCGGTTCCACCCGTAATCATAAGTGTCTTGTCTTTGAAAAACTTTGATGATGCCATTGTTTTCTCCTCAGTGTTTTATCTTATTCTTTCTAATCTGTATCTCTTATTTGCCTCGTCTGATTCTTAACAGTAAGTTCTATTTTACCACTATGTCGGCGTTAAGGCAAGTTTTTCAAAATTTCTATTTACTGATCTGTTTTTGTCTATGGATTTCCTTCAAGTCCTCGATCGCGACAATGGGATCCATCGTGTGGAATATCATATAG
>CAKSAI010000090.1 GCA_934434905.1 uncultured Lachnospiraceae bacterium
ATCATAAACTGCTTCATCAGCCCTGCACCTCTTAAGATGCCATCTGCCACCAATTTAGCGGAAACCACAAAATAAAATGGAGAAAGAATCTTTAAATAGATGAGACCTGTCTTCATCGCGAGCTCGGTTGGTTCGTCCATAAAAAGCTTTAAAACAATATTTCCGCCGAAGAAATAGAGGAGAAATAATGGTAAACTCAGCATCCATACTAATTTAACGCCAACGCGAAAACCTTGTTTGATACGCGGCAGCTTCCTTGCCCCAAGGTTCTGTGCCGTATAATTGGAAATTCCGTTTCCGAGGGTGGTAAATGAAGTGATCACCAGGTTATTTAATTTTACGGCTGCAGAATACCCGGCCATAACCGGTGCGCCAAATCCATTGATGATACTTTGGATGATAATGTTTCCCAGAGAGATGAAGCTCTGCTGTAAGGTACTCGGAATGGCAATTACTACGATCTGTTTTAAGAGCTGCAGGTCGAAAATCGGAGTTTTTTCTTTCCCCTCGATCTTACTGAGTCTGCGGAATACTACGGCTACCGCGAGAATACAGCTTACTCCCTGACAGATGAAGGTTGCCCATGCCACTCCGGCAACTCCCATGCGAAAGGCTTTTACAAACCATATATCTACGGCTATGTTGGACAGGGACGATACAGCCAAAAAATAAAAGGGTGTTTTTGAATCTCCCAGTGCTGAGAAAATCCCGGTTGCGATATTGTAAAAAAACACGAAGGGCAATCCCCATGCATAAATATCAAGATATAATTTGGAATCGGCAAACACCTCATCCGGGGTGCGTATTAGCCTAAGCAGCAGACCGGAACCTGTTATCCCGATAAGCATCAATAAGAGACATACTATACCGCTGAAAATGCAGGCCGTATAAACTGCTGTCTTCATTCCTTTATAATCCTTGGCGCCAAACAGCCGCGATACCACAACGGAACAGCCCATATTGCATCCAAATGCAAAAGCAATAAAAATCAATGTGATCTCATAACTGTTTCCGACTGCAGCCAACGCATTTTCGCCAACAAATTTTCCGGCGACCAGGCTGTCTGCTATGTTATATAACTGTTGGAAAATGATACTGCCAAACAGCGGCATGCAGAATTTCCAAAGTACCGTTTGAGGATTCCCTACCGTAAGATCTTTATTCATTTTCCGCTTCCTCCATGTTCTTTATACAGTCGGCTATCATTTCCACGCAGCCATCCGTACCGAATCTGCTGCTGGACAGCATGATATCATAGCTTCCCGGATGCCCCCACACTGTGTCTGAATAGAAGTCAAAAAATTGTTTTCTCATTCTGTCTATATGTTTAATTCGATGGATTGCCTCTTTTTCACTAATTTGATTTCGCTCCATGACACGTTTTATCTTGTCTTCTTCGTCCGCATAAATAAATACGGAAAGTCTCTTTTCCACAGGAAGAATCGAGGAAGCACAGCGCCCGATAATCACACAGGGCCCCTGTCCGGCTAATTTCTCAATTACGGATTCTTCCGCATTATATGCCATCTGGCTTTCCGAATAAAACGTATTCCCGATACCTGCGATATCAGCGTAAGGATTCCCGCTTAAGAACTGAATGCTGTTAATGGGCGATTCTTCCAGTTTGCTAATGAATTCCTCGCTCAATCCTGATTCCAATGCTGCTTTCTTAATCAACAATTTATCATAGCAGGGAATTCCAAGCTTTCTTGACAGCTTTTCGCCAATTTCACGTCCTCCGCTCCCATATTGTCTGCCGATACAAATAATATTTTTCATAAAAGCCACCTCTTTCTATCAATTTGACGTTGTATTTTTATTTCGGGTGTATTATAATCCGTTATAAGATATGTGTAAAATATCTATTTTGCAATCGAGGTATGTATATTTGATATACGAGGCGCTTTATGAATATTAACTATGACTATTACAGGGTGTTTTATTATGTTGCGAAATACAAGAGTTTCACGGGAGCTGCCAATGCACTTTTTAATAATCAGCCAAATATCACCCGGATGATGAAAAAATTAGAAGATGAACTTGGATGCACTCTTTTTGTAAGACAGAGGCATGGTGTGTCACTCACACCGGAGGGTGAAAAGCTGTACGCACATATTTCCATTGCTTTTGAACATATTCTGTGCGGTGAGGAAGAGATTGCACGAGACAGAAGCCTGCAATCCGGAATTGTTACGATTGCCGCCAGTGAAATTGCGCTGCATTGTGTGTTACTTCCGATACTTAAGAATTTTCGTAAATCTTACCCCGGCATCCGAATTCGGATTTTAAACCACTCAACGCCCCAGGCAATCGATGTACTAAAAAAGGGGTTGGCAGATTTTGCAATCGTCACCGAACCCTTTGATCTTCCGGACGGACTATATGCAAATGTTTTACGAAATATCCAGGAGGTGCCTGTATGCAGCACAGCATTCTCTCTTTCTACCGGCACTTCCCTTACAGATGAACAAATGAATCGGTACCCGTTGATTGGTCTTGGTGAAAAAACCAGTTCCTTTTCTTTTTACTCGGATTTCTTTAATAAAATCGGACTGCCCTTCACACCTGACATAGAAGCTGCCACCGCCGACCAGATCTTACCTATGGTAAAGTCTGATTTGGGTATAGGCTTCGTTCCAACGGATTTCCTCAAAAAAGAAAATATGGAAAATCTGATTATTCTTGATATGAAACCACCCATTCCCGCCAGAAACATCTGCATTCTGAAACGAAAAGGTACTTCCCTTAGCATTGCAGCTTCGGAACTGGAACAACGGATTCAACGTAAGTAATTTTGTCCTTCCTGACGCTACGCCCCTTCCTTAAGGATCCGGTAAATCAGTTCCATATCAACGCTCTGCCGCACACCGTCCGCCAGGATCTCGTACTGCGTTTCCTTATAGGCCGTTCTGTCAATGGCAGTTCCGCCATACGCAAGGCCTTTTGCCTGATACAGCGCTTGTACCATCCGCCCGGAAACCTCCTTGGAATCGAAGATGCCATGGACATAGCTTCCATAGACATTGCCGTGATATGCGCCATCCATCCGGCCATTCTCAAGTACCGCAAAGACCTCTTCCCTCGCCTGTGTCCTCCCCATATGGATCTCGTACCCTTCAAATGACGCACCGGAAAGGCAGGTAAAAAAGCCATTCACAGAACGTATCTTCCCCTTGATTCTTGTTCGCGTCTTCTCCGCATGAAATACCGTCTCCATATCCAGAAGCCCCATCCCCCGGAGTTCCCCGCCTGCTTCTACATGCTCCGGATCAGAAATCTTCTGTCCAAGCATCTGATAGCCTCCGCATATGCCAAATACAGGTGTTCCCGCTGAGACACATTTCTTCACCGCAGCCTCTAAGCCGCTCTCCCGAAGCCACTTCAAATCGGAAATCGTATTTTTGGTTCCGGGCAGCAGGATCAGATCCGGCTCCTTCAGTTGCTCCACCTTGGAGACGTAGCGAACCGTCACGTCATCGTATTGGGAAAACACATCAAAGTCTGTAAAATTCGAGATTTTCCGAAACCGAATGACAGCGATATCAATGATTCCGCCTGAATGTTCCTCAAGCTTTCCTGAGAGGCTGTCCTCCTCATCGATATCGCAGCGGATACAAGGCACCACACCGGCCACCGGCTTCCCACCTCGTTCCTCTAAGATCCGCACGCCATCCGCAAACAGCGACAAGTCTCCCCGGAACTTATTAACCAGTAGCCCCTTCACCAGTGCGAGCTCGTCCTTCTCCAATAAGGAAAGTGTTCCGAGAAGCTGTGCAAATATCCCGCCCCGGTCGATGTCCCCCACCAGAAGCACCGGGGCCTTAACCAGCTTCGCCATTCCCATATTCACGAAGTCATCTTTTTTCAGATTCAGCTCCACCGGGCTCCCCGCGCCCTCGATAACAATGATGTCATATTGGCGTTCCAGCGTACGATAAGCTTCCATAACATAAGGAAGCAACGCCGCCTTATGCTGATAGTAATCTGCCGCTTCCATATCTCGGAACACTTCCCCATTCACGATCACCTGGGACCCCATATCGGTCGTTGGTTTTAAAAGTATGGGATTCATACAAACAGAAGGTTCCACACCGGCCGCCTCCGCCTGCATAGCCTGTGCCCGCCCGATTTCAAGGCCTTCTCTCGTAATATAAGAGTTCAAGGCCATATTCTGGGACTTAAAAGGTGCGCACTGATACCCATCCTGCTTGAATATCCGAAGCAGTGCTGCCGTAAGAAAGCTTTTCCCTGCATTCGACATGGTTCCCTGGATCATAATTGCTTTTGCCATTTATAAAACCCTCTCTATCGCCCGAATCAAAATCTCATTCTCGTCGTGACTGCGCACTGCGATCCGAAAAAATCCATATTCCAATCCCTCATAATTCTCACAGCTTCGGATGGCAATCCCTTCCTTCAGCAGCAGCCGGTCAAGGGGTCTGTCGCATCGAAATAACAGGAAATTCGCCTCCGATGGATACACCTTCATTCCCAGCCCGGTCAAAGCTTCGAAAAGATACTCCCGTTCTTTGGGTATAAGCTTTAACGTTGCCTCCACATACTCCGTCTCCCTCAGCGCCGCCATTCCGGCCACCTGGGCGGGTACGGACACCGCCCAACACTGTCCACAGCTTCGGATACGCTCGGCCAGCACTTCATCCTCGCAGAGCACATAACCCAGCCTAAGCCCCGGCATGGCATAAAACTTCGTGAATGCCTTGAGGATAATAGCATTCTCTACGAATCTTCCTTTCTCTGTGACGCTGCTTTCCTTCTCCACGAAATCCCAGAAGCACGCATCCACCACCAGCACACAGCCGCTCTTACGGCAGCGGGCCGCGATTCGGCTCATCAGCTCCCCGGGAATCGTCCGCCCGGTGGGATTATTTGGATTACAGAGAAATATCATATCGTTGCCGTCGATCTTATCAAGAAAGTCCTCCCGCAGCGCAAACGCTTCCTCTTCCCGGAGCATATGAAAGCCCACATCGCAGCCCACACTCCGAAGCGCCCGCTCATATTCCGAAAAGGTTGGTGCCAGTAAGAGCGCCTTTTGCGGTTTTAAGGTCCAGACGATTCGATAGATCAGATCTGCCGCGCCATTGCCGCAGACCACCTGTCCTGCTCGCATACCCTCATGCTCCGCGATGGCCGCCCGAAGCCCTGCTGCACTCACATCCGGGTAATGAACACTGTCATCCACATGGCTTATCAGTGCCTTGCGCACACCGCCCGGCAATCCCAGAGGATTGATATTCGCAGAAAAATCATATGCTATCTGACGCGAATAGATATCGCCGCCATGTTCAAATCGTTCCATATTTCCACTCCATACACAACTATTTCCAAAGCATATTCAAAGCAATATCCCATATACAATTACCCGGAAAGCTGCTGCAATCGCCAGCATAAGCACCGACGAGCAGTACATGAGACGGTTTGCGCGCCGGATATCATTCGGTTCAATGGGACGTATATCATCGCCGATCGTCTTCTTTTTACAGAGCTGTCCAAAATAGTAAGCATCGCCTGCAAGCATAACATCAAGCGCCCCCGCGCACACTGCCTCCGTCTGGGCCGAATTGGGACTTGCGTGATTGAAACGGTCGCGCCGCCAGATCTTATAGGCATTCCTGCCGTCTTCGTGCAGCAGCCATGCAGAAAAGATCATAAGCAAAGCAGTGAACCTGGAAGGAATGAAATTCAGCACATCATCCAGCTTCGCAGCGAACCGTCCAAAATCCAGATACTTCTCATTCTTATATCCGATCATGGAATCCATGGTATTGGCTGCCTTATAAAAGAAACCACCGCCAGCCCCAAAGAGCATAATATAAAACATCGGGGCCGTCACACCATCCGAGGTGTTCTCTGCAACCGTCTCCACTGCCGCCTTCACGATTCCCTGCATATCAAGCGGCGCTGTATCGCGCCCAACGATCATGGACACTGCTCGCCTGGCTCCTTCCACATCCCCCGCCGCAGCAGCCCGGTATACCTTGCCGCTCTCCTTGGCGAGACACCTGGCCGCAAGCAGATAATAGCAGAAAACAGACTCCACTGCCACGCCAAGCCACACGCAGATCCGATAACAGAGAAATAATACCAAAGCCGGAATTGCTGTTGACAAAACAAGAATCACCGCCGCCAACAGGATTCCTGCCATTCTTTCCCGTCCCGGAAGCCTTTTTCTTAAAACCCGTTCCAAGCCTGCAATCCCCCGGCCAATCAGCCGTATCGGATGAGGCAGCCAGTACGGATCCCCCAGAAGCAGATCCAGCAAAAAGCCCGCAAGCAGCGGCAATACTGCTCTCCACATCTTCATCTTCCTACAGCTCCTTCGTAATTAAAATCGCCTTTCCATCAAAATCAGCTGCGTATCCACATCCGTTTTCAACATGAAAGTCATAATAGTTCTTCTTCGGCAATGCATACTTCTCCAACACTGCCATGATAGTCCCTCCGTGAACCACGAAGGCCAGACTGTCCGCAGAGGCATATGCACGCACTGCCGCTTCAAAGGCATCGATACAGCGGCGCTTGAAATTCTCCGGGCGCTCCCCTCCCGGAAAAGGAAGCGTTCCTCCGCTGTCGATCCAACGCTGATAATCCGGATCTCCACTTAATTCCAGGTAGTTCTTCCCTTCGAAATCTCCGAAATCGCATTCTCGCAGGTCAGCGCATATCACCGGTTTCTGTCCGGGGTAGAGCATTTCAGCGGTTTCCAGACAGCGCCGCATCGGGCTTACAATCACAACTTCAGCAGGCGGAACGTGTTTCGTTCGCAGGAACGCCCGTCCCTCCTCGCAGAGCGGCTCGTCCGTCACCCCGATATACCGTTTCTCACAGTTTCCTGCCGTCTTCCCATGGCGGATAAAAAACAACTTCATATTACACTCCTACTTTATTCTCATGCAAAGCCCACAGACGATGCGCTCCACGCTCTCCGCCCGCGCCGCCAGAAGGCAAGAGGTTCTTCCGACCTGTTCCCGCCAGATGCGGTCAGACTTCTCCAACGGAATGATTCCGTTTCCAACCTCATCCATAATCACGATCAATCCAGGATTGCGGTCTACGAGCTTTCCTGCAATCTCAACGGGATCTTTGCCATCCGCTAAAAGCCGTTTGACTAAAATATGGAAATTGGTGATACATTTGAATCCTTCGTCACACTTTTCCATTTTAGCACACGCAATTTCCCCAGTTCTTCCGACTGATGTATCCTCTATAGGAAAAATCTTTATAGGTTCCATGGACGCTCCATCCAGGATCTCGTCCTCCCGAATGCCATATGCTTCCATGACGTATGCCCGTTTTCCCTGACTGGCTCCGCCTATGATCAATCTCATACCATACCTCCAATTCTCCGACACAGACCGAAATCGTTCTCACTTCATATCAGTCAAACCACACCCACGATCAGCTCCGCCAGCACCGCACAGGCCAGGACTGCCAGTTCACAGATCTGTAGAAAATATCCCGCCAGATCTCCTGTAATACCGCCGAATCTCCTGTATGCAAATACCCGATAGTAGACAAAGGATAACATGCCTCCAAGAACGCCAAATCCTCCGCTCACCGGAGACAGATATATCATCGCCACCGCCGTCGCGATCAGGAATATAAGCTCCACTGCCACTGTCACCCTCTTGTGCGCAGGCTTGCGAAAATTCATGAGTGCTCCCTGTTCCTTCGCGCTTCGAAATGTCACAGCGGCAAGCCCGCTGTAAGCTCTGGACTGTACAAAGGAAAATGCGCAGATTGCAGCCAGCGTCAGATTCTCCACCTGCGAGAAAAACCCCGTCTGCAGCAGCAGATACACTGCCAGATGGATCGCTGCAAAGGCTCCGATATGGGAATCGCTCATTACTGCAAGCATCCGCTCTCTGGTACCGCCGCATGCTTTGGCATCGTTGACGTCACAGAAACCGTCCAGATGGATTCCACCGGTGACCGCCACCGGAATAACGGCAGACACAGCCGCAAACAAAAACGGCCCGACGCCCAGGCGGGCGCAGGCCAGATACCACAGTAGGATCAGTCCGCCAATCACCGCCCCGATCAATGGAAAAAAACAAAGGGCATAACGCCTGTTTTCCTCCTTCCACTCCACCTGGGGCATCGGAATCCTGGAGTACATCAGAAATGCCGAGCAAAAAGATCTTATCACAGACATGATGGTCTCTCTCCCTTCCATATGACAGGAATGCCGCAGACCGCCTCGATCACGCAATCGGCGCGTTCGGCCAGCCGCCGGTTCAGTTCTCCCATCTGTTTGATATAATCCATGGTTTCCCTTGGATATTCCATACTGTCCTCCCCCACCTGGTTGGTGACGATCACAAGAATCTCCGCCTGCTTCTGCAGGCAGTCCACGCCATATAGGATCTTTCTTACAGGATTTGTCTCACCCTTGGAAAACATCTCGTTGGCGCAGAGATTGCAGGCACACTCCAGTAAAACTGCACAGTTCTTTGGGAGAATGATCTCATGGATATCGGTATACTTTTCAATTGTCTCAAAGCCCTTGCCGCTGCGGATAGCCCGATGCCGCCTGATAGCGGCCTGTGCCTCCTCGCCGAAGGGCTCCATGGTTGCAATATAAAACCGCGGCTTTTGATAGTCCGTAACGATAGCCTCTGCCATGTGGGACTTTCCGTTTTTACTTCCGCCGGTGATCAACACGAACATGTCAGCTCCTCGTATGCCTCAATAGGCAATGCATCAAAACGGTGCACAGAATCGTACACGGTCAATGCGCCGTCCAAAAGCGGCAGGAGCATGACTCCTCCACCGCCCTCGCCAAGACACATCTCCGCCGTAATCAAAGGTTTCAAGTTCATAGATTCCAGAATCTTTCTTCCTGCCGGCTCCTTAGAAACATGGGAACACAGCATGTATTCCCCGGCAAGAGGATTCAATGCACAGGCCAGCGCCGCCGATACCGCCGATATAAAACCGTCCATCACGATAGGCATGCGATAAATTCCACCGCCCAGGAAAAGTCCGGTCATTCCCGCAATATCATATCCGCCAAGACCTGCCAGGAGTTCCAGGGGCTTCTCACGGCTTGGACAATTTCTGTCGATTGCCCGCCGGATCGCTGAGATCTTCCGCTTTAATCCTGCCTGATCCAGCCCTGCGCCGCGCCCGGTGACTTCTTCTACCGGAAGTCCCAGAAGAACGGAAGCAAGGGCAGACGAGGTGGTAGTATTCCCGATTCCCATCTCGCCTGTCACAAGGATCTGATATCCCTTTGCCTTACAGTCACGAACCATATCGATTCCGACAGCAATGGCCTTCTTCGCCTGTTCCACAGTCATGGCCGGGCCAACTGCAATATTTTCCGTCCCATAGGCAATCTTTTTTCTAACCAGATCGGGACATTCCACATCTGTCACCATGCCGATATCCACCGGAATCACATCTGCGTGGTAGCAGCTTGCCAGCATATTAATGTTCGACGTCCCTTCCGCCATGGTTTTCGCAACAACAGCGGTAACGCTGCTGTCTGACTGCGTCACACCCTCGCAGACAACACCGTTATCCGCGCACATATCCACCACACAGCGCCGGTCCAGCCGGACATTCTCGCTCCCGGTGATACCGGCGATCTTAATTACGGCATCCTCCAGAAGCCCTAAACTGTGCAGCGGCTTGGCAATTCCATTCCACCTGGCCTGTGCACGTCTCATGGGCTCTTCATTCAGTGGCAATATCTGTTCTATCCTGTGCATATCTACCTCGATAAATTCTGCGGCAGATTACCTTCCGCCGCAGATGTTTACTTTCTGCCGCAGCATTTCTTATATTTCTTCCCGCTTCCGCATGGACACGGATCGTTGGGATAGATCTTCGCCTCTTTCACTATGGTACCGGACTTCTTCTGTTCCAGATACAAGGCCTTTCTGGTCTCCGCATCGAAGATTTTCTCCCACTGCGGCAGTTCATAGAGCCAGTTTGCCTTGGCGTCCACCATATTCCGATACAGCTTCTCTTTGTCAAAGGCAAGACTTACCTGTGTATCCGCCTCCATCTCTTCCACCGGATTGGGCTCCACAAGACTATCGTTGATCCCATCCAGAAAACCTGTCATAGTCATAAGATCCAGACCATACTTCTCGGCCAGTTCTGCAACCGTTCCCGTTACTGCCTCATCCGGATTCTCCAAAAGCTTCTCATATACGCTCTTTTCCAACAGAAAATAGTTGTCCCAGAACTTCTTTAGCTGTCCCTTGTCAGCCTGCTGATCGTATGCAATTTGCTGCCATTGTTCCAATAATGCCATTTTATATACCGTCCTTTCTATGCCTTTGCTTCTTTTCTCACATGCAAAGATAAATCCCATACAGTATATCGCATCCGGTGTGATTTTTCAACACGTTTTGTCCTCTTCTACCGCAGTCTTTTTCTCCGAAGCAGCAATACCAGCATACTAAGAGAGGCGGCAGCTAGCACTACATAAAGGATCATCCAGTTTCCGGCTGTATCTCCGGTTTTCGGCTCCATGCCCGATTC
>CAKSAI010000091.1 GCA_934434905.1 uncultured Lachnospiraceae bacterium
CGCATTCTCGCAATCCTACCTGCATTCGCAATCCGACCTATCGGTCTACTTGCTCATACAGGTTAGCGTCTCTCATGGTTGTCCGCTTGCGTGTGCAAGCACTCGCCGCGTCCCTCCATGGAGACTGGGCTTTTATAGGAATATTGTACCACGAAACCGCAACTTTTACAATGTATACAACAATCATGCCAATAGGAATTTTCTCTCATTTTTTATAAAATTATAATACTATAACTATTATCTTTGGAGGACACCCCATGGAAATGACTCTGCGCTGGTATGGTTCCAGCTACGACACTGTAACTTTAAAGCAGATCCGCCAGATCCCCGGCGTCACCGGCGTGATCACAACTCTTTACGATACTGCCCCCGGCGACGTCTGGAGCCGTGAGCGTATCCAGGCTATGAAGCAGGAGGTGGAAGCGGCCGGCCTTCACGTAGCCGGAATAGAGAGCGTCAACGTCCACGACACCATCAAGACCGGATCCCCTGACCGGGATCGCTACATCGACAACTACATCGCCACCCTGGAGAACCTCGGAAAAGAGGATATCCATCTGGTATGCTACAACTTCATGCCGGTCTTTGACTGGACCCGGACAGAGCTGGCGCGCGTGCGCCCCGACGGCTCCACGGTACTGGCCTACACCCAGGAGGCTGTAGATGCGCTGGATCCGGCGAAAATGTTTGATTCCATTGCAGGCGATATGAACGGTTCCGTGATGCCGGGATGGGAGCCGGAACGAATGGCCCATGTGAAGGAGCTCTTCGCCATGTATCAGGATATCGATGAAGAGAAGCTTTTTGACAACCTGAAATACTTCCTGGAGCGGATCATGCCGGTGTGCGATAAGTACAACATCAACATGGCTATTCACCCGGACGATCCGGCCTGGAGCGTATTCGGCCTTCCACGCATCATCACCAACAAGGAAAATATTCTGCGGATGATGCATATGGTAGACAATCCACACAATGGCGTCACCTTCTGCTCCGGCTCCTACGGCACCAACCTGAAGAACAACCTGCCGGAAATGATCCGCGCCCTGAAGGGCCGCATCCATTTCGCCCATGTGCGGAACTTAAAATTCAACTCTCCCACCGACTTCGAGGAAGCCGCACACCTGTCCTCAGACGGAACCTTTGACATGTACGAGATCATGAAGGCTCTGTACGAGACCGGCTTTACCGGCCCCATCCGCCCGGATCACGGACGTATGATCTGGGACGAGGTAGCCATGCCCGGCTACGGACTCTACGATCGTGCCCTGGGTGCTGCCTACTTGAACGGCCTCTGGGAAGCCATTGACAAATCTGCGACACGCGCAAAATAGCCGCGATAGCAAGAAAGAAGGTACTAAAAATTGCAAACGGAATCGAATAACTTTAACATGTTAACACTCACTGAGGAGGGCCTTGCCCACCGCTCTGCCTGGGAGGCAAAAGGCTATCGGCTTCCCAATTATAACCGTGCAGAGATGATCGCCAACACGAAGGAAGCTCCCTTCTGGATCCACTTCGGTGCCGGCAACATCTTCCGGGCCTTCCAGGCCAACGTAGTGCAGAACCTCTTAAATGACGGTTCGCTGGACCGGGGGCTTACCGTGGCGGAAGGCTATGACTACGAGATCATCACCAAAATGAACCATCCCCACGACGACTACAGCATCCTGGTGACGCTGAAAGCTGATGGAACGGTGGAGAAAACCGTGGTCGGCAGTGTGGCGGAATCCCTGACGCTTGATACGGAGGATTCTGCATCCTTTGCCCGGTTAAAGGAGATCTTCGGAAAAGATTCCCTCCAGATGGCCAGCTTCACCATCACAGAGAAGGGGTATCGCCTGACGGATACCAGGGAAGTCCTTCTGCCCGCCGTCGCCGCTGACTTTGCAAACGGCCCAGAGAAGCCGGAAAGCTATCTCGGCAAGGTTGCAGCCCTGCTCTATGCACGCTTTCTCTCCGATAAAAAGCCCATCGCCATGGTAAGCATGGACAACTGCTCCCACAACGGCGATAAGCTGCATGCGGCACTCTCCGCCTTCGCTAAGGCCTGGGAGGCAAACGGCCTTGTAGAAACAGGCTTTACCTCCTATGTAGAGGATCCCGGAAAGGTCTCCTTCCCATGGACTATGATCGATAAGATCACGCCCCGCCCCGATGCTGCGGTGGAAGCTGTCTTAAAGGAGGACGGCCTTGCGGATCCTGCCCCCATCGTCACCGCCAAGAGCACATACATCGCTCCCTTCGTCAATGCGGAGGAATGCGAATATCTGGTGATCGAGGACAGCTTTCCCAATGGACGCCCGGCTCTGGAAAAAGGAGGCCTGATCTTCACCGACCGCACCACGGTAGAGAAGGTGGAGCGCATGAAGGTCTGCACCTGCTTAAACCCGCTGCACACCGCTCTGGCTGTGTTCGGCTGCCTTCTGGGTTATGACCTGATCTCCAAGGAAATGAAGGACTCCACCTTAAAGAAGCTGGCGGAACGCATCGGTTATCAGGAAGGCCTTCCGGTAGTCACTGACCCCGGCATTTTAAATCCAAGGGAGTTTCTGGACACCGTTGTGAATGTCCGCATTCCGAACCCCTTCATGCCGGACACCCCCCAGCGTATCGCCACCGACACCTCACAGAAGCTGGCCATCCGCTATGGAGAAACCATCAAAGCTTACATAGCTTCACCCACGCTTGACGTAGCTGACTTAACCTGCATCCCCCTGGTATTCGCAGGCTGGCTTCGATATCTCATGGGTGTTGACGATAACGGCGATGCATTCACCTTAAGTCCTGACCCGCTGCTTGCAACGCTGACACCGATCCTCTCTGAAGTGAAGCTTGGACAGGATACCGACGCAACGACACTGCTTGCCCCGATCCTCTCCAACGCACAGATCTTCGGCGTGGATCTCTGTGAGGCACACATGGCCTCTAAGGTCTGCGGCTATTTTACCGAGATGATTGTCGGCCCCGGAGCTGTCCGGGCAACCCTGGAAAAATATGTTTGATGCCAGGGCCAAACGATCAGCATCTTAATTTTTGTAAACAATTAATTTAAGGAGGTTCTCACAATGAACACAATTATTGAACAACTCGGCCGGTACGGCATCGTCCCCGTAGTCGTCTTGAACGATGCCAAAAAGGCTCTGCCCCTGGCCAAAGCACTCTGCGACGGCGGACTGCCCTGCGCGGAGGTTACCTTCCGCACCGACGCCGCTGAAGAATCCATCCGCATCATGAGCCGGGAATTTCCGGACATGCTGATCGGAGCCGGAACCGTGCTCTCCACCGAGCAGGTGGACCGGGCTGTGGCCGCCGGAGCGAAATTCATCGTAAGCCCCGGCCTGAATCCCAAGGTCGTCACCTACTGCCAGGAAAAGAATATCCCAATCGTCCCCGGCGTAGTGACCCCCACTGAGATGGAACAGGCCATGGAGCTCGGCCTTAAGATCGTGAAATTCTTCCCGGCAGAGCCCTCCGGCGGATTGGCCATGATCAAGGCAGTGGCCGCTCCGTATACCATGTTGAAGTTCATGCCAACCGGCGGGATCAATGCCAAGAATGTCCGGGACTACCTGGCTTATGACAAGATCCTTGCCTGCGGCGGAAGCTGGATGGTGAAGGGTTCCCTCATCGACGAGGATCGTTTCGATGAGATCAAGGCCATGTGCCGGGAAGCCGTAGAGATTGTAAAAGAAATTCGATAAATTTATATTCATACCCCATCACAGACAAAGGAGAATAAAAAATGGCTAAGAAAGTAATCACATTCGGAGAAATTATGCTGCGCCTGGCACCGGAGGGATATTACCGCTTCGTCCAGGCCGAGACCCTGGGTGCCACCTACGGCGGCGGTGAGGCAAACGTGGCAGTGTCCCTGGCCAATTATGGCTTTGATGCAGCCTTCGTCACCAAGCTGCCGAAACACGAGATTGGTCAGGCAGCCGTCAACTCCCTCAGAAGATACGGCGTGGACACCTCCTATATCGCCAGAGGCGGTGACCGGGTAGGCATTTATTTTCTGGAAAAGGGCGCGTCCCAGAGACCTTCCAAGGTAATCTATGACCGTGCAGGCTCTTCCATCGCTACGGCAGACGCCTCCGATTTTGATTGGAAGAAAATATTTGAAGGAGCGGAATGGTTCCACTTTACAGGAATCACACCGGCCCTGAATGACAATGTGGCTGCCATCTGTCTGGAAGCCGTCAAGGCTGCCAAGGAACTGGGCGTGAAGATATCATGCGACTTGAATTACCGGAACAAGCTCTGGTCCAAGGAGAAGGCCGGACAGGTCATGGGCGAGCTCTGCAAGTACGTGGACGTGTGCATCGCCAACGAGGAGGACGCTGCGGACGTATTCGGAATCCGCGCTGCCAATACAGACGTTACCGCCGGTGAAGTGAACCGGGAGGGCTATAAGGATGTGGCAAAGCAGCTTGCAGACCGCTTCGGCTTTGCCAAGGTTGCCATCACCCTGCGGGAGTCCATCTCCGCCAACGACAACCGCTGGTCTGCCATGCTCTATGACGGATCCGACTACTATTTCAGCAAGAAATACAACATGCACATCGTGGATCGCGTAGGCGGCGGGGACAGCTTCGGCGGCGGACTGATCTGCGCCATCTTAAACGGCTACGATTCCCAGAGCACCATCGAATTCGCAGTTGCAGCCTCCTGCCTGAAGCACTCCATCGAAGGCGACTTCAACATGGTATCCATGGACGAAGTGCTGAAGCTGGCCGGCGGCGACGCTTCCGGACGGGTACAGCGGTAAGGCAAGCGAATATAGGCATATAGCAAACCTGCACACAATGGTGCTTTTGCAATATTCCACCCCAAAAGCCCCGGATTGCTTCAAGCGACATGCTCCTGCAATCCGGGGCTTTTCCTATACTCGTAACTCTTCAGCCTCGCCTATTACTCTGTATATGTTTTTCTAAGGCACTTACAATGGTTTCTTCATCTGCTCCATCACCTGGCGTACCACTTCCCGTATCACATCCTCCTGTGATCTGTCCGCTGTCGCCAGATAATCCGCATAACGGGCTGCCATATACAGATAGTCCGACAACCGGTTTAAGTAACGTGCCGTCGCTTCATCCACGCCGTAGATCTGTGCCGCCCGATGATACTGGCGCTCTGCCCGCCGGGCAACCGCCCTGGCTACATCCAGCCGTGCCGACAGCTCACAGCCACCGTACAGAACAAATTCTTTGGCACGCGGGAAAGAACTCTCCCACTTATCGATCTGCCTCTCCAGATAAGCAATCTCATCCTCCTTCACCTGGTAGGCCGGATTCTTCGCATCCGCAATACCTGCCATCAGCCAGATCAGTTCCTTCTGGATATGAGAAACCTGTTCCTGAAACTTCGGACAAGCTGCCGTCTTCGCCAGGCCAAGATGACTGCTCAGCTCATCAATGGTTCCCAGCAATTCGATACGGGCATCTGTCTTAAATACAGCATCTCCGTTTCCCAGAGAAGTTCTTCCTTTGTCACCGTTTTTCGTATAAATCTTCATAACAGTCCTCCTGCGGTTTCCGTCCTCATCTACTTAAATGCCTGCTTCTTGATTGCCCGCGCGCTGTTAGCTCCCAGCCTGCGGCACTGTTCCTTGTCCGGATCTGTATAGCTCTCTACGCATCTTGCGGTCTTAAGCCCCCGCATGGAAAATGCGCAGGTGCGGCCGGTCACACCTATCCCGGATCCAAGCATGGAATCCTGGGCTGCCTGCCATGCCAGCAGATCAGTCTGCCCGGCATGCTCCGAGATCTCATAGAACACGCCCTCTTCCTCGATGCCGGCACAGATCTCGTCAAGTACGTTCTCATCCGGCTTAGAAACATATATATATATCGAAGGTCTTTTGACAATCATTTCTCTTCTCCCACATAGGAAAGCACCAACCCCGTCGCCACCGCATTCCGCGGTCCTTCGGTTCCCCGGATGTTTCCGCGTCCGCAGACGATACGAACACCAGCAAACTCTTCCATCAGCATCTCCGGTATCTCAAAATCCTCGGCAGAGCCACCCACCAGAACCACATTGGAGATATTGCGTAGGTCGTGTTCCGGCGCAACCCTGGTCAGAGCCCGGACAGCATTGGTAACAAACACCTTCCGCTTCGCTTCACGCCGCACCTGCACGATCTTCTCAAGGGGAATCTCCTGCTCCAGCCGGATCAGTTCCTTCTCCGCCAGAAGCACCACCCGCCCGTAAAACCGCGGGTCTATGGAATCCTCCACAAAGGTCATCTGGCCGTTTTCCATGCGCATATGAAAGAGGCTCTCCACCTTCGCCAGCGGATAGCGCTTGATCTGCTCCGCCATGTAACGTTCCGGGAGTCCAAGCTCCGTCTGTATCAGCATGGACACCAGCTCTCCGGCTCCGGCCTGATGGGTCATGACCACATGGCCATCCTCCGAGATCACTGCCGCATCCGTGGAACCGCCGCCCATATCAAGGATCGCCAACGGCAGCTTCGTCCCCGGTGTGGTCAGTGCTCCAAGCGTTGCCATCACCGCCTCCACGCCGGCCACCTTCACCTGGGTGCCAAGCTCCTCCCTAAGGCGCGCGGCAATCTCCTGCATGGGAAGCTTCTGGGTCTTGACCATGGCCGCGATGCCAACCGCCTTCTCCAGGCAGGTCTCTCCGGCCAGCGCACCCAGGATCCGCACAGGTGCCAGTGTATCCACAGCCAGGATATCCGTGATGTGGATATCCGACTCCGGCGTCTGATCCAGCTCGCCCATACTCTTTCGGATCCGGGCAAACATATTTCCTACATTGGTATCCTTCTGTCCGCTGATATCGACGATCTCTCCCGCCTCGGCCACTGCCTGCATAATGCGCTCTGCGCCCTTATCCAGATTGACAGAGGACGGATGTTCTCCATGGAAATATATCTCACCGGCAGGCAGTACATTCTCACGCACATTTCCGCCGGGTGTTTTTAAGACCACCGCGCTGCGCTTGCCGATAAGGCTCTTGGCGATGGGCGTTACGGCACGGGTCTCCTCCGCGCTAAGCTTAAGCAGCGTGGCAATCCCATACGGATTCGACAGCATCCGGATGGTCTGCCCCGGAAGCGCCACCTCGATGGCTGTCTGCACACCGTCCGGCAGCTTATCGATCCCTGCCACCTCATCGATGATGGGAATTTTCTTTTTTAAACGATTCTCTACTAAGACGGCTTCGTCCGCCTGCAGGATGATCCCGTTTATCACGAGTCCATCCTCCACAAGAGCGTTTACAACTCCCGCCAGAACCTCGTAGGAGATCTCCTTCGAAGCTGCAAGAATATACGGCACACCGCGCTGTGCCCGTGCAAGTCTGTCATAGAGCAGAAGTTCACCCACCGCCTGACCTGCTCCCGCAGGCGTATTCGGATTATGACCGATCATGGAAGAATCCGTGATGATCGTCTCCGTCAGCGTCTCCATAGCGGTGTCGCCGATCACCGGTGCAGCCTCATTTAAGCGCACAACATCCAGGGCACTCATGGGAATCCCGGCCAGATCCGTAGCCTCCATCAATGCGGACTGGATGCCATGGACGTTTGCCAACGTTCCCTTGGTGCCTGTGGTGGGACGTGACGCGCTTGCAAGGAAGCGCACATCCTTCGTCCCGGTGATCTCACCGATACACACCTCTGTAGTGGAATTGCCAATATCAACGCCTGCAATATAACTCAAAGTAAAATACCTCGTTTCTCATATACCTCAACTGCTTCCATCACCAGTCTGGCGCAATTTCTGGCATTGTACTTCTCCAGTAATTCCTGAGCCATCTGTACCAGCTCCAGCTTCGTGGAACGGTTGGGACGCAGCTTGTCGTACATCTTCAAGATCAATTCATCGGGTACGTCCACCAGTTCCGCGGCCCGCGCGAAGTTCTTCTCCATAGAATCATTGCCCATCTCCCTGGCCACCTGACCCTGGGCGTTCAACATATCCTTGGATATCTTGATGTCCTCCGATGTGACATGGTTCTTCTTTACCTCCTCCAGCGTGATATCCGTCAATTTCTTGCCGGTTCTGGAGGTTATATGTTCTGCTTCGTGTTCTCCGAAAGGATACTGCATCTTATTCCGCCTCCCATTCAATGATCCCCAGCTCCGGTGAGAGCTGTTCCGTCTCTGCAATGTGCATAAGCGCTGCCTTGGCTTGGTACATCGGCCGTGACATGGGATCGTTGGTGCTCGGAATCGGAACCACCTGCTCACCCTTCACGTACTTTGCCGCATTCTGGCCTACCCTGCGGTAAGTCTCCAACGTCATCAGCGGTGCCTGCGGAAACAGCTCCAGGTTGGAGAGCGGGTACAGATCACGCTGATGGATGACTGTAGTCCCCTTAGACTGAATCCCGATACCAATGCCCGAACCGGACAGCTTGGCAGCCTCCAGCGCCATAAAGCACACATCCGAGGTATCCAGAACCTTGACTACCCGTGGGTGCATTCCTTCCTCCTCAATGCCTGCCTTGACATTCTTAAGGACTTCATCCAACGGAATTCCACAGATCGTCTTCTTGATTTCCCGCTGAAAAGCAGCCCCGACGCCAATCACGACCTCCTTGGGATCGCTGCGTTTCTCGGCTCTCGGATAAGAAGAGTAATCGGTCTTTTCTTCATTGATACGGTCTTTGCCAACGGCCGCTTCGCCCTGTACCTTTCCAACTTCCGCCAGCACTGTCTCTACAACCTGGCGGACTAATTCTTCATTCATCTGCATCCTTCTCACCCCCCGCCTAAATATCCTTGGGATTAATAATATGCGGGATACGCTTAATCTCTTCCCAGCGTTCTCCCTCCACGCGATAACCGGTTCCCGGTCCCATATAATCGTTAGCGGTGTTCACTGCGGACAGTACATGGAATTCACGATCCAGAATCGCGGATGTCTGCATGTAATCTCCGATCACCCGTTGCTTGAGCATGGAAAGGACACTCTCTGCCACATCGGAGAATCCGGTCTCCGCCAACGCTTTCACAATGTCCACGCCGGTGATCCCGCGCTTTAAGACATCCTCAGCCGACATCAGATCCGCCGTCACATCCCTGGATAAGGTATCCTTGCTGCCATGGGCATAGACCACTGCCTCCACCTGTTCATCCGAGACAGGGGTGAGTCCAAGCTGCTTAAATACAGCCTGCACTGCTCTTGCAGCTTTCCTTCTCACAGCCAGAACCTCTTCTTCTGTCACCGGACGAAGACCGCCGTCCACCTGCATATCACGCTGCAACACATTATAATCATCGAAATCCTCTGCGTCAAAGTTGGAACCTGCAAACATGTTGTCATAGTTGGGTTCCGCTGCATACCCGGAAAAGATAAAGTCTGTCCCCGGCAGGAACTGCAGCATCGTCCGCGCGGTTCTGCGCATATCCGAATTGGAGAAGCTCTGGTCATTGGAAGATGCGCATTCCAGTCCAAGAAGGGCTGCCACGAGATTCTCTCCCAGCACCTCACGGATGCCGGCAGGTACCGCGCCAACCACGCCGATACAGCTTACGGAACCATTCTGGATTCCCTGGCTTCCGGCTCCCTTGGTGACGTACAGGCAACGGCATTCCAGGTACAGCATGGACTTCTTCTCACTGTTGCCCATCAGCACCTCCGAACCTGCCCCGGAAGTAAAACGCACCTTAAGGCCTCTTGAAGCATAAGCAGAATTCAGGAAAGCCTTGGAGTAAGGCGTATCATCTCCGTCAATAAATACTTTCTCCGTGCCATACACGGAAAGGGTCTCCGCATAAGTGGTAAGACCTCTTATTCCCAGTTCCAACTCTGTAGCTTCCTCGGCGGAACACTGGGTCAGCACACCGGGACGCCCCACCTGGGAACCAATGAGAAGCGCCATGGCACTTAAGGGCGCGTAGCGGGCAACCCCCATGGTTGTCTCCTCCTCGGCGAAGCCACGCAGAGCCCCCTCCGCTGCATCTGCCGCCAGCTGCACCGGATCATCCTTCAGATTGGTGATATGTGCCTGGTTTCCCGGCTTCTTCCTGGCACGCATCTTCTGCATTCCCATCATCATCTCCACCACATTCAGGTGATTGATGACCTCCGCCATCCGTGCCGGTGTGATCCCGGATATGATCGTAAGGATCTCCTTTCTGGAAACATTGATATCCACGATCTTCCTTGCGATCTCGAGAGCCGGCAACGCCATGGACTGCCCGGTTCTCTCTATATTAATGGCATAATCGGCAATAAACTGGTCGATAAAATCAAAATCTTCCCTTTTCTTGCCGTCCATCTCCACAATTTTTCCATCTTGTACGGTCACGGAACCCTTGGGATCATAGGGGCTTCTCATTGCCACAAATCCCATCTCCGGCCATTCGTTGATATAACCGTCCCGGTTCACCGGACGTTGATCCAATATCTCAATACGTTTGGAACGCTTCATGGTCTGGTCTGCCTTTCTGTAAATATCTACTTTGCTAATACTAGTATACCTTGTTTTTTCC
>CAKSAI010000092.1 GCA_934434905.1 uncultured Lachnospiraceae bacterium
TTTCAACTAAATATTTGCCTATCATTTCGCCCTGCATATGGCCTGCCATTTCGTAATCGGTTCCTACGAATACGCATTTGTCATAGCTCGTTACCACGGATTCTTCAACGGAACGGTTGAAGAAGATAACCGGAACATCCTTCGCCTTGGCCTGATCGATGATGTTCTGTGCCGCATCGTTTGATCCGGTGTCAACAACATTCACGATGAGGAGCTTGGAGCCCTTCGCCAGAGCCGTTGTGACCTGTTCGGTCTGTGTGGTCTGGTTGCCGTTTGCGTCGTAGTTCTGGTACTTGAGACCTGCGTTGGTCAGAAGCTTGTCCATTGCGGAGCGCACGCTTGATATGTAGGTGTCGCTGTAGGTGTAATAGAAAACGGACACCTCTCCGCCGGACGAACCGCCGTTCCCTCCGGCGGAACCACCGCTCCCTTCGGCTGAACCACAGGCGATAAGTCCTACCGCCATCACCAACGTCAGAATACCTGCTAAGATTTTTTTCATGTGAGTTTTACCTCCCTTTCTTTGTGACTTCCTTTTGTGCTATTATTGTATTTTGAAAGGGAGGTTTTTGAAATAGATTTTTCTATCAGAAATGTATAAAAATTTATTCAGATCCGGCTCCGTACAGATCACTGCCAAGGATAATGCGCTTGCTATACCGGAAAAAAAAGTTGTCATCATAGACGCACGCACTCCTTCATATACAGTCCCTTCTGTCCACGCTATAGCTTCCCCTTTCCAGATATGCGACCTGATCTCTTATTTTCAGTATAACAGGCAGGTCAGATGTTATATTCAGCACATTTTCATCCCAGTATACAGAAACTCCCCTGTGCTTTGCCCTGACCCATTTTACTTCCTCCAAAAAGCATGGCTGTATACAAACGGCCTTCGCGCCCTCCACGATCTGGATTCCCGCCAGGTATTTGTAAAACCACATATCCACTTCGCTAAACATGTGATGATTGCAAGAGTTTTTCATCTCCCATGTTTCACAAAGAGTGGTCATTCCATTTAAAATCCACCAGGCATAACTAGGCTGACTGGGATTTACAGTTATTTTATAAGCTGTCCGGGCATATCCATAATCTGACAATGCTGTATAGAGATATTTTATTCCCAATATTCCACAGTTAATGTGGAACCCATTTTCTTCCAAAATGTCGGATAACCGCTGTGCCGCCGACTGCTTTTCCTGCTCCTCGTAAAGGCCGTTATAGATTGCGCAAGCGATTGCCGTAGTATTATTTCCCAATTGAAAATCATCCGCTATATATTTTTCCCGGAATCGCTTTCTAATCTCTTCTGCCCGCTTCTCATAACGGCTACCGTCTTTCTTAAGGATTGCAGCACATCTGGCCATCACACGGTTATCCGCATAATAATATGCCGTATCCGTGATAACTGTCGGACAAACATCCGCGCCTGAAGGCGCACACCAGTCCCCCAAGCCAAAACATACACTGTAATCCTCCTCCGCCATAGAATCCATAAATTCCATATACAGCGCCATGCTGCTCCACATTTCTTCGATAGCCGATTTATCCCCCGTATAGTGATAAATAAGATACGGAAGTTGGATCAATATGCTATTCCAAGCCGGACCTGATCCCCAGTTATATCCCCAGCCACTGGTAGGCGCGATACAGCATATCTGCCCGTTGGGACGTTGGGTATCCCGAATATCTAAAAGAAACTTCTTAAAAAAAGACGTTACCTCAAAATTTAGAAACATTTGATCCGCGGACATCAGAGTGTCTCCCGTCCAGCCATTTTGTTCCCGCTGGGGACAGTCCGTAGGAATGCCATGCATGTTGGAAAGGGTTGACCATCTGGCGGCCCTGTGTATCTTATTCAGCATCTCATCCCCACAGGAAAATTCCCCGATTTCTTCCAAATCAGTATGCACCGCCTCTCCTGTAATGCTGATCTCCTCCGGTGCGCCAATAACCTCCACATACCGGAATCCATGATATACAAACCTGGGGGCCCAGCTTTCCATCCCATCACCACTTAATATATACTTATCGCAGTGAGTAGCGCTTCCCACTATGGTATTCAACTGTTCCGGTGCAATGGTTCCGTCTTTATGCAAAAGCTCCGCATACCGGAGGGTTATCTCTGTTCCCCGTTTCCCTCTTACTGCTATCCTGACCCAGCCGCTGATATTCTGCCCTATATCATATACATGTTCCGATATCCGTTTTGCCTTAAAAGTTTTTGTAATCCGTATCGGCGGAAAGTTCATTTCATACAGAAGCCCGCCCGGTCCTCGGCAGATAAATGCGTTTTTCCATGAACTGTCATCAAAACCTGCCCGATTCCACCTTTCATCGTATAAACGGGCATCAAAAATCTCGCCACGCTTGTCCTCATTGTATAGGATCGCACTTTCCGCCGTTTTCCATGAACTGTCCGAAACAACCTCATACACCGTTCCATCTTGATATGCTACTTCCAGCCTCAGCAATAGCTTCGGATATGAACGCCACTGAGGGATATAGTAATCCCATCTGTGATAAGTTACAAAATACCAGCCGTTTCCCAATATGCAGCCCAGGACATTTTCTCCTTCCTTAAGCAGCTCCTTCACGTTAAATACATTGTAATATACTCTCGTATCATACTTGGAGATCGGCGTCAGCATTACATCTTCTGTTACGCTCTTTCCATTTAAATAGTAGCAGCCCAGACCTAATCCACATACATATAATGACGCACTTTTAACCGCTTTCTCCAGAATGAAGGTTTTTCGGAAAAGCGGTGCTGGCTGTATTTCTTTTATGTTGCTGTTCGCTGCGATCCACTTTGCTCCCTGAAACACTTTTCTATCCTCCTACCACAATAATGCCGCCCCGTCTTGTAGCTTATCATGGGCGTAAAAATTATTCAAATAATTTTTCGTCATATTTATCTTTTCCAGAATTCCATAAAGGTCTTCAGATTCTGCCGTTCTATCTCATTCAGCTTGTCCCAGTGATTTTCTGCTATATCGCAGCAGGATGCATATGCCTTTTCACGATTTACCGGCTTGGGCTCCGGGCTGGATACGCGAATTGCATTTTCTGCATAGATATCCTTCAGCACCTCCCGGGGTAAATGCATGGGAATCACCGTTTCCTGGCTTTCTTCTTCCACAAAGGGCTCACTGGTTTCCAGATAACGGCGCACCAGCTTGTGACGGGAAACACCATATCCGGCTCCATACAAATCACTGCCAAGGATAATGCGTTTGCTATACCGTAGAAAAAAACCTCTCCACTTTTCGATATCCTTCGAAAATCCTACGAACATCTCCGCTCCCGGCGTCAGATCCAGATACACATTGGGATACCGTTCCATCAAGCTTACAAGACCTTCATAGTCATCTGACTTAAAATAGAAATGAGCCAGAATGATCTTCACATCCGGATGCTTACGCAGCACTTCTTCCATTTCCCCATACAACTCATCCAGGCTCAAATAGGTATCGTCATAGACACGCCCCAGCTTTTTTGCCGCTTCCGATGCCGTGCCCTTGCACCAGTTAAATCGCGGATCCCCCACATGGCATACCATGGGCACACCTTTCTTGCCAATATAATCAAAGAAATTATCAAATGAAGAATCACAAAGTCCTTTTCCCACCTGCTTGCGAACCCCTGGATGCTGCTCCAGAGCTTTAAATCCGTCAGCCCCCATTTCCAGCATAGATTTGGCAAACTCCACATAAGATGCTCTGTCGTCATAATGCCAGGTAAATCCGGCATATGCATATACCGGAATACGCATCCTCTCCTTCAGATACAGTCCCTTCAGATTTTCCAACAAATCCGGGCCTGCCCCGCTTTCTCTTTTTCCGGTTCTTGGACAGCTTAAAACCGCCAGCCCGGAAAGGCCAAGTTCCTTCGCTTCTGCATTAAATCCCCGGACCGTATCCTCAATCGGTTCCAAAAAGTTAAAGTGACAATGATTATCTATTATCTTTAAAGCGTCATTTTTATTTTTCATACGAATCTCCTCTGTTTCATTTTATAAGCCTTCATGCAATCTGCGCACTGACGGATATGATTCATCTGCAATTACCTTAATCTCAAATATGCAGGGTGTGTACCCTGATACCTTGTCAAAGCGGATTCTCACCGAATCTGCTCCATTTTCCTCCGTGTATAGGAAACTGTATTCTTTTCTTCCGGCATCTTTTTCACATACTGTATACGCCTTCTCTCCAATACCGATCCGCACATTCAATTCTTCCTCCGCACCTTCCATTAAGATCCGAATCGTATTCCGGGCATTGGGCTTCACACGAACCTCATAGCTGAACCATCCATGCGCATTGATCATACTCCACTGTTTTCCTCTATAGTTTCCCGGAATCCTGCAGAGTGCACCGGAACGGATCTGTGTATCGCTGAAGTTTACCTCCTTCTGAAGGCGGTGTCCTTCCATGGCGCCGCCGCAGATTACATAATCCAGAACATTACATTCTTGCTCTATGGATTCCACTGCGTTCTTTTCCAGACGAAAGCTTTCCTGAAGTTCCTTTACGAAGTCTTCAATGTCTGCACCTGTCCCGACCATCTCCACCGCGTTCCGGCAATAGAACTTATCTCCCAGCAATTCATTCCCCTCATTATTCTTTTCCAAGAGGATACCAATATCCTCTTCGAGCGCCTTCTCAAATGCCTTGTCACGAGTCTCAAAATATCTGACATAATCCATAAGTATTATGGTAAGCCTCATCCAGATCTCTGTAACCAGCTTCAGGTTGCAGAATTTCACCCTCAGCTTTTCATATTCTGTCTTGTCGACGCGCCCCTCCAATGCAGTTACACTGTCATATAACCTCGCAGCTTTGCACACTGCCTCTTCCTTTTCCGCCAGAAACTCCTTTGGATCTTCCGGCCTCCAGTCTCTCGGTATGTACCATTCGTCTGATGCAATATCGCAATGTTCCCTCATCATCTCAAAATAGAAGTGATTCTTGCAATGATTCAGCGTAGGGAAAAAGCTGAGTTCGGAATAGTAGTATCCCTTGATATAAATCGTTTTCCGGAGAATATCTTCTGTCTGCTCCATGACTCTTCGGACTTCATCCGCTGACAGCGGATACTTATTCCGGAAAAATCTGTCAATTTCACAATCTATATTTTTATTATTGAGATGTGCATGGGCGATAACGATGTTCACCTCATTCACATCCCCGAAAGGATTCTCCCCGGCCCGATCCACTCTTGCAACATATCCTTTTGGAGAAAATTGTTCACAATATGCAAACTTTTCCGCGAGATGATCTTTGAGCATCAACGGAAGACGGCCTTTTCCGAAAAACTCCCCAAAAATATCCGCCTCCACCAACAATGGATTCCTTTTTATCTTGCTGTAAAATGCATTGCTGGGCAACGACAGGCTCCAATCGAACTGTGTCCACTTATCCATGATAGTCATTTCTGTCGAAATCTCTTCGTATGCCTGCTCCATCATCACATAGTCCTCTTCCAAACTTGCAAATGGCCTTACGATCAATTCCTTCCCCAGCGAGCAGCACGTGTCATACAAGATTTTCGTCACATATTTGACTCGTTCGACTTTTCCAAGCTTCTGGTTTTTTAACCTTAAAAGCGGTATCTTTGTTTCATGCAAGGTAAGAACGATCCCATCAATATTCGGATATGCATAGAAAAAATCTTCTATTTTATTTTCAAGGAAATCACGAACCAGCGGATGTGTCACCTCGATATCACCACAGTCATTGGTGACCTCCGGGTATACCCTGCCAAAGTCCAATGGCAGTTCCAGTTCATGATGCCACACATATGTCCTGATCCCATATTTCATAGCCTGCTCGCAGCCCGCATTAACAGCATCCATAGCCTGCTCCACATAAGCAGAGCATTTCTCATTGTTAAACTGACTGTATTTGCGATAGAATGTCATGCCATCAACATTTCCCTTGACACCATCATGTATTGGGCCAATAATCTGAAGATGATCAAATCCCTTCTCCGCTGCATACTTCACAGTGAACAAAAGATAATCCTTATCCACCTCCACCGGATTACATACCGACATTCCCTTAAGAATCCCGTCCCTCACCTTATCCATTCAACCTTTCACGCTCCATCATCATAGTTACATAGAGAGTACAACTCCATCCGAAATCGCGAATTGCCATAATACGGACATTTCCATCCTCCGGCTTTAAGGAGGGGCCCTTCCTGGAAAGCTGCGGTGAGCTTAACTTCTTCTCACAGTCATAGAATTCATAGATAACACCATCCTTACAATACCACTCTGTCATCACTTCCAGCGACTGGTTGATCAGCCTTTCCGCCTCTTTTACATATCCGTATTCCCGCAAGCCGCAGGCAATAAAATAATTAAAATTGATCCAGACCGGTCCCCGCCACATATCCTCGCCAAAGGCTGGATCCTGAGCAGAAATTGTAGGAACGCCCAAGGCAGTTCCGTAAGTTTCCGGATGAAACAGATCAATCACAAGACGCTCTGCACTTTCCGGCGTGCAAATACCGGCAAAGAGCGGCAGGAAAGAAGAGACGGCACTCACTTTTCTCAATTTGCCGCTTTCCACCTCCCGGTCATAATATCTTCCGTCTTCCTCATCATAGAGTTTTGCATTAACCGCATCCCTGATTGCATGAAAAAGCTTGCCATAGTAAGCTGCCCGATCTGTCTTGCCAAGCAGCTCCGATATTCTCTTCATATAGCGTGCTTCATTTGCCATATAGCAGGAAAAATCAATGGAATCCATCGGTTTTACATTGTCAAATCGTGGGGAATTATCCATTCCACACTCGTCACACCGGTTATCCGGCTCATCCTCGTTGACTTTCCACTCATAGAGATAATTATGGTTCGTGTCACGATTTTCCATATCCCACGCCAGATAACGCTCCAATGCGTCATAATTTTCCTCCAGCCATTCCTTCCGTCCGGTCTTCTCATAGAGCTTGTAAAGTCCCCATGCGATCACCGGCGGCTGGGTAACCGCACTCTGGTCTTTCGGCGTTGACATATGCGGAATAAATCCATCCGGATGCTGTGTATCAAAAATAGACCGGATGCTTTCATAAGCAAGCTGCGGATCCAGATATACATTACCCATAGAATGAAACACAGAATCCCACAGCCAGAAGCGCTTATGCGGAAGACGGTCAGGCGTTGTCCATCGCTGTCCGAACCTGCCTTCCGGTGTATAAACCTGCGATTTCATTACGGAATAACACTTGGCAAGGGTAAGCTTCTCCTTGTCATCTGCATATTCTGGATATACCACCTTATCAAAATAAGCAAGTTTCTCCTGTGAGGTCTTTTCGACATCCGTTTCAAACGCTCTCACGGCATTGCAATGTGCCTCCTCCACTGTCTTTGCCTTAGAAAGGGCAAATAATACCGTTTCCTCTTTCTCACAGGCTGCAAATACGTAGGAGATGCCATCTTTGGAAAAACTGCGGCTCCCCTCATATGCCCGTTCTTCCATCAGATCTCCATGACAGCAGGGAACTGCAAGCCCTTTTGGCGCAAAACCCAGTATGGTATTCCGTTCGATAAACAAAAAGCCGAAATCATATTTCCTGTTCAGCCTTCCCAGGATAATATCGGATGCCACAACAGAGAATTCAAAATGTTCCGTATGTATCAGCCTTAGATAAAGCTCTATCGTATCCATATCGATCATCATTCCGATACGTTCGCCCAGCAATTGTCCACACATACTGTCTTCAAATGTATTGACACCATCCAGTCCGGAAAAAGCGAATAAAGCACCCCGGCCCCAGATGTTTGGATATATTTTTTTCATAAATTTCTTCCTCTTTTCATCCCTTAACGCCGCCTTCTGCCACAACACCCTCCTGCAGCTGCTTCTGGAATATCGCATAGATAACCAGTATCGGGATCATAGCAATAATCAGTCCTGCAAACAATCCCCCGTACTCAACCTTGTAGGTAGAAGCATTCTGAAGCTGGGACAGTCCGATCGGCACCGTGTATTTATTTTCATCTGATAAGAAGGTCAATGCAAGGATATACTCATTCCAGGTTCCCAGCACATTCAAGAGGATCGTCACAAACAGAGACGGCTTCACACACGGAATGACGATCCGGAAAAATGTCTGAAACTGCGAGGCTCCATCCAGAGACGCAGCCTCCAGCAGAGAATCATTGATGCTTCGCATAAAGCCCGTCTGCATAAAGACCGTGAATGGAACAGAATTCAGTGCATAAAGCATCGCCAATGCCCAAAGATTGTCTGTCATGTGCATTCTCAGGAACATAAAATACTGTGGAACCAGTATCAGCACTCCCGGTATTGCCAAAACCACCGTATAGAATCCTCGCACGACACCCAGCCAGCGATATTTAAATTTTGCCAGAATATATGCCGTTGTTGTGGTCATCAGCAGCGTTAATACAAGCGTCACTACAACCGTAAACAGAGAGTTCTTAAAATAAGCGGCAAAATTAGCTGTATTCCATGCAAACTCATAATTTTCAACTCGCCAGTTCTCCGGAAGTGCCCATACATTCGCGTAAAACTCCTTGTTGGTCTTGAAGGAGGTATAGAACACCCAGAGTAGCGGGAATACGATGGTAAGACTCCACAGTATCAGCAAAATACGCACAATCCCACGCCCGATCAGGGTACTGATATTTTCTTTCCTTTTCATGTATCCGTCAATCCTCCCCTCTGCTCGACCATTTATTAACCAGAAGCGTCAGCGAACCGGATATGATCAGCAACAGCACTGCCGCTGCGTTCGCATAGCCCACCTGCGGGGTGAGACTGTCGATACCGTGCTGGTATACGTATAAGCCCATAACCATGCCGGATCCGTCCACGCCTCCATTCGCCATTGTCATCGTCAACGAATAACTGCCAAGCGTCTGGAAAACAATACTGGTGATCATAAATGTGATCTGACCGCGAATACCGGGCAGTGTAACATACCAAAGCTGCTTCCACTGTCCTGCGCCATCAATCTCCGCCGCTTCATACAGCTCCTTTGAGATACTGTTGATCGCAGATATCAATATGATCATATACAGCCCGATGCCGCACCAGGAGGCCACTACTATAATAGAACCCAACGTATGCTCTACCAGCCAGCCATCTGCCGGAATCAGCTTTCCTAATCCAACCGCCTTAAGTATCCCGTTCAGAAGTCCGATATACGGATCATAGATGAAGGCCCACATGATCGCAATAATGATAACGGACAGGATATTCGGAATATAAAAAATGAAGCGATAGAAAGAAACCTCTGCCTTCTTCATACGCAGGCGGGTCAGTGCCACCGCGAATAAAAGCGCCAGTGGCACAATGAGGATCTCCTTCCCAAGTACAAATATCAGGTCATTTTTAATCGCCTTAAAAAAAATAGGGTCTTTCAGGACATTGCTGTAATTTGCAAGTCCGACATACTTCATGCTTGAGAATCCGCTCCATTTAAAAAAGCTGGTATAAATGGAAGTAAAGATCGGACTAAAGCAAAAGTACAGGTAACCCACCAGCGTAGGCAGTCCGAATATCAGCATGAAAAAAATTTTTGATTTCTCTTTGGATAAGGTTTTCCGCAGCTTAGACGGACTCTTCTTTTCCATATACATCTCACTCCTACCAGTCTCTCTACATCCCCTGCAATTTCTTCTCAACTGCCTCCACAATAGCATCCACAGCTTCCTTGGCACTCATATCGCCAAGTACGATCCGATTGACACAATCTGTTACGGTGGAATCTACAGAGCCCCATAACAAGTCTTCATTTACCATGGTCATATCCGGATCGCTGAGCAGATTCTGTACATACTGCGCTGCTTCGGAAAGATCCGTTCCGGACAAATCCGCATCCGTTGCTACCGGAACATTTGCCATCTCTGCAAACTTTACCATATTCTCCTCCCGGTATAGGAAGCGGAGGAATTCCAGCGCGGCCTCCTTATTATCGCCATCAGCCGCAACCCCCATGTTGGAAGCACTTGTCACAACAACCGGCTTCTGATCTGCCTTGATCAGCATACTTGGTGTATAGCGCATCTTGAAGCCATCCGGGATATCATTCTTCATTTCATTTTCAAGCCACAGACCATTTGGAATAAAAACTGCCTTATGGTTCAGCCATTGCAGCTGAGACTGTGTATGATTCAAGGAAACCGTTCCCTCTGAGAAATATCCTGCATCGGCAAATGCCTCAAAGCGTGTCAGAACATCAAGAAAACGTTCATCCTGAAATGCCTCCACATCAGAAGCGCTTGTAATCCGGTCATAATACTCCTGGCCGTATACAGCAAGTGCCGGGAAGATCAGCGCCCGCAGCAGATAATGGGAGGAAGTACCCGGATAGATCACCGTATCCACTCCCTTGGCTTTTGCTGCGGCACCGAAGTCCATCAGTTCATCAT
>CAKSAI010000093.1 GCA_934434905.1 uncultured Lachnospiraceae bacterium
ACCGTGAAGCTGCGGAAGCATCCGGGGAGGCTTTTGTATCGGAGTTTGTCGCGTGTATACAGAAGGAACAGCCCTCCGTTGTTCTCTGGGACAGCGACGCCTGGAGCAGGCAGACGGCGCCGAAGGTGGCAGCACTGCTTCGGACAGGACTCTGCGCCGACTGTACGGCACTGGAAACGGATGGGGAGAGCCTGTATATGTATCGCCCGGCCTTCTCCGGGAATGTCATTGCGAAGATCGGCTGTGTCACCAGGCCCCAGATGGCAACGGTGCGCACGATGGCTCACGAGACAGCGGATGTCGTCTGCGCATTGGGAAAGGGTGCGAAAGCGGCGCAGGGAGCCATAGAAGCGTATGTCAGGCGGCGAAATGCGGAGGATGGGCCACGCTTTGAGACGGCGGCCTCACGGCTGGCAGTTGACATGGAAATGCTTCCTTATGAGAAGCAGGTTGGTCTGACAGGGAAGACAGTAAACCCGCCGATCTATCTGGCAGTCGGTATCTCCGGGGCAGTCCATCATATTGCGGGCATGAAGCAGTCCCGCACGGTCATTGCCATAAACCCGGATAAGGAAGCTCCGATATTCGACTATGCGGACTACGGGATTGTTGCGACTGCGGAAGAAGTTTTTGGAAGCTGACACTGGCACGGGCTAAACGATAGTAAATTGAAAATAACAGTATAGAAAGCGAGGAGAATACCATGAATTTCAAGAAAAGCTACAAAAAGGCATCGGGTTATACCCCGATCTGCAAAGTCGGAGAATGCTCCCTGAAGAAATTGGAGTTCGGCATCATTGAACTGGAAGACGGTGAGAGCGTATCCTATGATACCGGGGACAAGGAGACAGGATTTATCATGCTGGAGGGCTACTGCACCGAGAAGTTTGATGGGCAGACCTGGGAAAATGTCGGAAACCGGAACACGGTTTTTGAGAACAAGAAGGCTGTTAGCTTCTATATGCCGATCCGGCAGAAGCTGACGATCCAGGCGAATGGACACGTGAAGATCGCGGTCTGTGGCGCGGTTGTGACCGAAAAGACAGAGCCGCAATTATTGCCGGAGGAGCATGCAGTATTGAAAACCTTAGGAATCCAGCCGTGGGAGCGGGAGACAAGCTTCCTGATCGACGGCAACTCCAATGCAAAAGCGCTTACCATCGGGGAGTGCTATGTGACGCCCGGCAACTGGGCAGGCTTTCCGCCCCACAAGCACGATGTGGACAATATGCCGGCAGAATGTATCGCGGAGGAAATCTACTATTTTCTGTTCGATCCAAAGGAGGGCTTCGGTGTGCAGTGTGTGTATACATCGGACGGCTCCGTGGATGAGGCATACCGCGTGAAAAATGACGAGCTTGTGGAATTCCCATATGGCTATCACACAACCGTCAGCACACCGGGCTACGCCACATATTTCCTCTGGTTGATGGCCGGAGATCACCAGGGCTTTAACCGTTCCTTAGATCCGGAGCATGCCTGGGTGGCGGAATTGGAGAAGAAAGCATGACAAAATTTACAGTCTCTGATATTTTTTGAAAACAGAAAAAGAGATGAGAAAAGACCATTGCTGCGCAATGGTCTTTTCTATGAGGGGAATGTAAATAATTATCACTCACACGATTATGCTTTCTGTAATTTTCTTTCCTGTATCAATCTGTGTACTTCCATGCAAAACCCCGGTATCAGGAACCAAGAAAATATGGGCTGGAATATTGCTTTTTGCGCAGTTAGTATTTATAATGACAATGTAAACGCAATTTTCGAAGCTTAGTTTCAGTTCAGAAAGCGTATTAGGGGAAAAGATGACGATAACAGTGGCCGAAAACGGAAAAACAATTCAAATATCAGATAAAGAGGGCGCTTCTCTTCTGGAGCTGCTGCGCAGCCATGGCATATATGTCAGTGCAGCCTGCGGCGGGAAGGGAACCTGTGGCAAGTGTAAGGTTCAGATGCTGTCCGGAGCCACGAAGATCGGCGAGGCGGATCGGAATCATCTTTCTGAGGAAGAACTGGAAGCCGGCTGGCGGCTGGCCTGTACGGCTTATCCGAAGGATGATTGCTGGGTGAAGCTGGGCAGGTCAGACGAATCCGGGTTTGAGGCCGTGGCAGAGCATAGCCGGGACGGTGAGAGGAAGAACCTGGTCGGAGGCAGGCCAGGGAAAGTCCCGATAATATCAGATATTACAGACGCAGAAGTAACCACAGAAGCTGCCACAGAAGCCACCGCCACAGAAGCCATTGGTTATGACATAGCGATCGATATCGGAACGACCACGATCGCTATGGAATTGATCGAAAGAAGCACTGGCGAGGTGCTTCATACGGTGACATCAGTCAACCATCAGCGGGCCTTCGGGGCCGACGTGATCTCGCGTATCCGGGCGGCCAATGAGGGACATGGTGAGGAATTAAGGGAGAGCATTCGAGGGGATCTTCTGGAAGGGATCAGGCGGCTGCTTAAGGAGAGTGGAACAGCAGGCGGCAGCGTCCGGCGCATCGCCATTGCCGGGAATACCACAATGGGTCACCTTCTCATGGGATATTCCTGTGAGACCCTTGGCGCATACCCCTTTACACCAGTAAATATCGGGATTATAAGAACCAATGTTTCAAAGCTGCTTGGTGGGCAATTGGCAGCGAAAACAGTATCAGAAGATGTAGGGGATAAAGCCGTTTCCATTGCCCTGGATCCGGCAACAGATGTCATACTCCTGCCGGGAATCACCACCTATGTGGGGGCAGATATCGCTGCAGGTATGCTGGCCTGTGACTTCGACCGGAGAGAAAAGCCCTGCCTGCTGATCGATCTTGGAACCAACGGGGAGATGGCAGTGGGGAATAGAGAACGGATTCTGGTGACCTCCACGGCAGCGGGACCGGCTTTCGAGGGCGGCAATATTTCCTGCGGTATGGGGAGTGTTCCGGGAGCAATCAGCCACGTAGAGATCAACGATGCAGTGGTCGGCGAACCCGGAGTCCGGCTTCAAAACAGCGAAGAGACGAAAGACAGCTCTCGAAGTGCCGTTCAATCCAGAGTTCGTTTTCAAACCATCGGGGGACAGCCACCGATAGGGCTCTGCGGAACCGGCGTCATCGAGACCACTTACGAGTTGGTGAAGGTCGGCTTCGTGGACGAGACGGGAATGCTGGAGGAGGATTATTTTGAAGCTGGTTTTGAACTGGCCAGAACGCCGGAGGGCAGACCCATCGTCTTCACCCAGAAGGATGTGCGGGAAATGCAGTTGGCGAAGTCCGCAGTGCGCGCCGGTCTGGAAACGCTGCTGAAGCGGTACGGCATCACCTATGAGAATATAGACCGCGTATTCCTGGCCGGAGGCTTCGGATACAAGGCCGATCTGGAGAAAATGGTCGGCATCGGCATGCTCCCGGAAGAACTGAGAGCAAAAACCACGGCTGTCGGCAACAGCTCCCTGGCGGGAGCCGCCCGCTTCCTGACTTCTGCGGGCGCCGAAGAACGCTTGAAAAAGCTGGTGGAGATTTCCACGGAAGTAGAACTGTCTTCCGATAAAGATTTCAATGATTTTTATATGGAGTATATGTTTTTCTGAGACAAAGATAGAGGATCCTTAAATGAAGATTTTACTGACTGCCATCAACGCAAAATACATCCATTCAAACCTTGCGGTATACAGCCTGCGATCCTACGCAAAGCCTTTCCGCGATCAGATCGAGCTGGCAGAATATACCATCAACCACCAAACGGATGATATTCTATCGGACATCTATACGAGGAAGCCGGATATTCTGTGCTTCTCCTGTTACATCTGGAATATTTCGGTCATTCGGGCGCTGATCCGGGAGCTTAGGCTTCTGCGCCCCGAACTGCCTATCTGGGTGGGAGGGCCCGAGGTTTCCTACGAGTGTGGTGAGTTCCTGAAGGAAAATCCCAGCGTGACGGGAATTATGCGAGGAGAAGGGGAAGCGACTTTCCTGGAATTGTGCGAGCATTATGTAAACCAAGCGGGTGAGCTGTCCAAGATCAGGGGGCTGGTGTTCCGGGATGAGGAAGAAAATATTGTTTTCACACCGGAGCATCCGCCATTGTCCTTGGATGCATTGCCCTTCTGTTACGAAGATCTGGCAGACTTTGAACACCGGATCATCTATTATGAGAGCAGCCGGGGCTGCCCCTTCCGCTGCAGCTACTGTCTGTCCTCCGTGGAGAAGAGCCTCCGCTTCCGCAGTCTTCCTCTGGTCTGTCGAGAGCTTCAATTTTTCCTGGATCACAAGGTCCCTCAGGTGAAATTTGTGGATCGCACCTTCAACTGCGATCATGCCCACGCTATGGCGATCTGGGAGTTTTTAAGGGAGCATGACAATGGGATCACGAATTTTCATTTTGAGATATCCGCGGATCTTTTGATGGACGAGGAGATCGCGCTTCTGGCGACGCTTCGACCGGGACTGATTCAGCTGGAGATCGGTGTCCAGTCCACCAACCAACAGACCGTGGAGGAGATCCGCCGCAGCATGAACCTGGAACGGCTGGAGACTGTGGTGCGGAAAATAAAGAGTCAGGGGAATATCCATCAGCACTTGGACTTGATCGCAGGTCTGCCCTATGAGGATTATCAGAGCTTCGCGAGATCCTTCGACCGGATCTATGCGCTGCACCCCGAACAGCTGCAGCTTGGCTTCCTGAAAGTACTTAAGGGCTCCTGGCTCTATGAGAATCGCGATGCATACGGCATCATCTGTCACGAAGCGCCGCCCTACGAGGTGATGGCTACCAGGTGGCTGTCCTACGACGAGCTTCTGGAGATCAAGAAGGTGGAGGAAATGTTGGAGGTCTACTACAACAGCGGTCAGTTTACGCGCACCATGCAGGTGTTGGAACAAGCCTTCGACAGTCACTTTACGATGTTCTGGGAGCTGGGGCAGTATTACGAACGGAATCATCTGTTTGACGTAAACCATTCCAGAATCCGCCGCAGTGAGATCCTTCTGGGCTTCGTTCAGGAAAAAGGCCTGGAACCCATAGAACTGTATCAGGAAACGCTTACCTTTGACTTGTACTGCCGGGAAAAAATGAAAAGCCGTCCCGCCTGGGCGCCGGAACCGTCCTTATTTAAGGAAGAGTTAAAGCACTTGAAGGAAGAAAATCCAAGTTTAAAGGGCAGGAATGTGCATCTGGAACCATTTTATTATGACCTGGAACAGTTGCCGCAGTGCCGTCGAACATGCGGTGAAGAACAAGACTTCCCCACGCGGAAACCGGAACGGAGTTACTACCTGTTCGACTATGAGGATCGAAATCCATTGACAGGACAGGCAAATGTAACAAGGCTATATGGAAAGCAGGATTCCCAATGAATGAATACATCGCCGTCGACCTGGAAATGACCGGCTTAAAGCCCGCCAAGGACAAAATCCTGGAGATCGGGGCCGTTCACATGAAGGACGGGCAGCCCATTGCAGAATACCAGACGCTGGTAAATCCCAGAGTAAAGATAACGGAAGAAATTACTGCTCTCACCGGAATCACACAGGCAATGGCGGAGAGCGGTTCGGATATCCGTCCGGCCATGGAGAGTTTCCTTGCCTTTGCAGGCAGTCTTCCCCTGGTGGGACACAATATCCTCTATGACTACAGCTTCCTGAAGCAAAACGCAGTGAACTTAGGACTGCCGTATACAGCTCTGGTGATTGACACCTTGAAGCTTTCCCGAAAGCTCCTGACGGAGCCGGAGAAGAAATCGCTGGAGTCGTTGTGTGCCTATTTTCACATTGAGCGGAATCGGGAACACCGGGCACTTGACGATGCGTTGGCGGCGGCACGGCTGTTGGAACTGCTAAAAAACCGCTATGAATCGGAGCAGCCGGAGCTTTTTATCCCCAAAGAGCTGCTGATCAAGGCAAAAAAGCAGGGGCCGATCACATCTTCACAAAAGAAATACTTGAAGGAATTGACAGTTTATCATAAAATAGAGTTGCCTGCCGAAATCGAGGGACTTTCCAGAAGTGAGGCATCCCGATTGACAGATCAGATTCTGTCGCAGTATGGCAGGTTGCCGAAGAGAGAGAAAACGAGGTGAATAGTATGGATTTTCGCAGTTCAAAGAAGAAAAGAGTAGCAGCGGCAGTTGTGGTACTCATACTGGTTGCTTCTATGGTACTTACTACTGTTCTGGCGGCATTCGTCTAGAGAACGGTATGTTCATAATACACAGAAAGCCCAGGCTTCGGCCATGGATATTAGTTTGAATTATATCTTGAAAAAGGCAGTGATTATGTGTAGAATATGGATAGACTGAACGCAAAGTGCATCTGTATCATAGAGAGGGAAAAGCATGAAGAATTGGAGACGATATCTGCCTGCCGGGATGCTTGCTGTCATAGTGGCAGCGGCGGCTATGCTGACATTTACCGTGAGAGCTGAGAAGCCGGAGGACAATACCATACCGGATCGGGTTTATTTTGGAACCATCAGCGGCGGCGGCCTTACGAAGGAAGAGGCGACGCAGCAGATTGAAGCATACGTAGAACGGCTTAACGGCACCAAGGTGACGTTGACTGCCGGAGAGAATACATTTGAGACCACAGCCGAGGCGCTGGGACTGTCCTGGCGCAATCCGGAGATCGTGGAAGAGGCTGCAGGTCTGGGCAAATCCGGGAATCTGGTGGTGCGCTACAAGGCTATGAAGGATCTGGAGCACGAGGAGAAGGTGTATACCATCGCCTATGCTGTGGATAAGGAGAAGATCACCCAGCTTCTGAATGATAATATGGGGAAGCTGGAGAAGAAGGCGGTTGACGTAGGCTTGAAGCGGGAGAAAGGGAAATTCACCGTGATTCCCGGAAGCCAGGGCGTGACAGTCAATGTGGAGGAGTCCGTCAAGGCAGTAGAGGAATACTTTACCACACGCTGGAAGGAAGAGACAGAAGTTTCTCTGGCACTGACTGCGGAGATCTTAGAACCGAGAGGGAGCGCAGAAGAGCTCGCACAGGTGAAGGATGTGCTGGGAACCTATCACACGGATTATTCCAGCTCCGCCGCAGGACGTTCCACCAACCTGTCTGTAGGCGCAGGGAAGATCGATGGCACGGTACTCTATCCGGGCGATCAGTTCTCCATGTACGCGGTCTGCAGCCCATTCAATGCGGAAAACGGCTATAAGCTGGCAGGAGCCTACGAGAACGGAACCACGATAGAATCCTACGGCGGTGGGATCTGCCAGGTATCCACTACATTGTACAATGCAGTGATCCGGGCGGAACTGGAGATTGTGGAGAGGTATCCTCATTCCATGACGGTCAGCTATGTGGATCCTTCCGGGGATGCAGCCATAGCCGGAACCTATAAGGATTTGAAGTTTGTCAATAATACGGATGCACCCATCTATATCGAAGGATATACCAAGGGAAAGGTCATCTATTTCACCGTATACGGACATGAGACCAGGGCGGCGAACCGCGAGATCTCCTTCGTGAGTGAGACATTGGAGAGCATAGATCCGGAGACGGAATTCCGGACAACCAGTGCCCCTGTGGGTACAGTCAGCAGGGTTCAGGGCGCACACAAGGGCGTGAAGGCGCGGCTGTGGAAGATCGTGACGGTGGACGGTGAGGAAGTGAGCAAAGAGGTATTTAACACCAGTACCTACCGGGCTTCCTCTGCCATCTATGAGGTGGGAACCTCCTCCTCCAATGCGAATGCAGTGGCTGCCATCAAGGCGGCTCTTGCCACCAAGGATCTCGCTACCATCAAGGCGGCGGCAGCGGCGTGGAGCGACGAGGCTCTGGCAGCACAGCAGCCCCAGGAGCCTGCGACACCTGATCCGGGTGCTGCAGAATCGGGAACAACACCGTAAGTCAATAGTTCAGCGGGCCGAAGCAATGGGTGTACGCTGGACTGCTACAATATATGAAAAACAGGCTGCCTCAGAAGTGAGACAGCCTTGTACTATAATTAGGAAGTGCGATATGTTAAAAGTTGGAAAAGTACCGGAGAGCGTGTTGAAGCGCTCCATATTTCGACAGATTCATACAAGACGTGAAGAGGTCCTGCTGGGAGCCGGTGTGGGAGAGGACTGTGCGGCCCTAAAGCTTGCACCCGGTGAGATCTTCGTGATCTCTACGGATCCCATCACGGGAACGGTAAAGGACATCGGGGATCTGGCAATCCACATCACATTGAATGATCTGGCCTCCGCAGGAGCGGAGCCGGTGGGCGTGATGCTGACGATCCTTCTGCCGGAGGGCAGCGAGGAGCAGGATTTGAAAAGTCTCATGCGCCAGATGGAAGAAGGCTGTGCAGCGGCGAACGTGCAGATCATGGGAGGCCATACGGAGGTTACGCGTGTGGTGAACCAGCCGGTCGTTTCTGTCTGCGGTGTGGGAAAAGCCAGGGAAGGGCAGCTTGTCTCCACCGGAGGGGCAAGGCCGGGACATGATATCATCATTACGAAGTGGATCGGGCTTGAGGGAACCTCCATCATTGCCAAGGAGAAGGAAGCGGAGCTTCTGACCAGATACCCCGGAGATCTGGTGGAGACAGCCAGGAACTTTGACAAGTATCTGTCTGTGGTGCCGGAGGCCGCAGTCGCCGTGAAGTCCGGCGTCAGTGCCATGCACGATGTCACCGAGGGTGGGATCTTCGGAGCCCTCTGGGAGATGGCAGAGAGCTCCGGCGTCGGACTTACCATAGACTTAAAGAAGATACCTGTACGGCAGGAGACCATAGAGGTGTGCGAGTTCTTCGGCATCAATCCCTATGAACTGATTTCCAGCGGAAGCATGTTGATGGCATCACCGGATGGCAATCAACTGGTACAGGATCTGGAAAGGGCAGGGATTCCTGCCGTGGTGGTGGGAAAGGCCACTGCCGGAAATGACCGGGTACTGCGCAACGGCGAAGAACAGAGATTCTTAGAACCGCCGAAGACAGATGAACTGTATAGGGTGGTATGACAAAGCTGACTGTATCAGGAATCATCCGGCATGCAGATATGATAGGAAGCGTGTCTGAAATTGGAACGATAAGCTGCCGGGCAGCATAGGAGGATAAGAATATGGAAATGAGAGAGAAGATACTGACTTTTATTGAGAAAAACAGCAGAGTGGACTTAAAGGAGCTGGCCATCATCCTTGGTGTGGACGAGGCAACCGTGGCAAATGAGATGGCAGCCATGGAGGAAGAGCATATCATCTGCGGTTACCATACACTGATCGACTGGGAGAAGACCAGCATAGAGAAGGTGAATGCCCTGATCGAAGTCCGGGTAACTCCCCAGAGAGGGCGTGGCTTCGACACAGTGGCGGAGCGTATCTACAATTATCCGGAGGTAAATGCCGTGTACCTGATCTCCGGCGGGTACGATCTTCTGGTTACCATCGAGGGCAAGACGCTTCGTGAAGTGGCGCAATTCGTGTCAGACAAGCTGTCCACCCTGGATTACGTGCTGAGCACCAAGACGAATTTTATTTTGAAGAAATACAAGGATCACGGTACGGTGATCGCTGAACATAAAAAGGATGAAAGGATGCTGGTGACACCATGAGAAATCCACTGTCAGAGCGAATTGTAAAGATCGAGCCATCCGGCATCCGCAAATTCTTTGATGTTGTGAACGAGATGGAGGACGCCATCTCTCTGGGCGTCGGCGAGCCGGATTTTGATACCCCATGGCATATACGGGACGAGGGAATCTATTCTCTGGAAAAGGGAAGAACCTTCTACACCTCCAATGCCGGACTGAAGGAACTGAAGATTGAGATTGCCGCATATCTGAATCGCCGATACAATATGGACTATGACTATAACCATGAGATCATTGTGACGGTGGGCGGCAGCGAGGCCATCGATATCGCCATGCGGGCTATGCTGGATCCCGGAGATGAGGTACTGATCCCCCAGCCCAGCTACGTGTCCTATGAGCCTTGCGCCATTCTGGCAAACGGTGTTCCTGTGATCATTGAACTGCAGGAAAAGAATGAATTCCGATTGACGGCAGAGGAGCTGGAGGCTGCCATCACACCGAAGACAAAGCTGCTGGTATTGCCTTTCCCCAACAATCCTACCGGTGCTGTTATGGAACGGAAGGATCTTGAGGCTGTGGCGGAGGTGGTGAAAAAGCATGATATCTATGTGTTGAGCGATGAGATATACAGTGAGCTTACGTACCTGGAGCACCATGTCTCCATTGCATCTCTGCCGGGAATGAAGGAGCGCACAATCCTGATCAACGGATTCTCCAAATCCCATGCCATGACCGGCTGGCGTCTCGGCTATGCCTGCGGCCCCAGGCTGATTCTTGACCAGATGCTCAAGATCCACCAGTTTGCCATCATGTGTGCTCCCACCACCAGCCAGTATGCGGCCGTGGATGCTCTGCGCAATGGAGATGAGGATGTGGCAAA
>CAKSAI010000094.1 GCA_934434905.1 uncultured Lachnospiraceae bacterium
GTGGATACTTTTTGCAATCGGGTCGGCATTTTTTGCAGGCATTACATCGATTCTTGCCAAATGCGGCATTCGTAAGACGGATTCCGATGTGGCAACTGCGATTCGTACCGTTGTTGTGTTGATCTTCTCGTGGCTGATGGTGTGGATCGTTGGATCGGCATCTACGATCACGACACTTAGCGCGAAAACATGGCTATTCCTGATCCTGTCAGGATTTGCGACCGGGGCCTCGTGGCTGTGCTACTTCAGAGCCTTGCAGCTTGGCGACGTCAATAAGGTCGTCCCCATTGACAAGTCCAGCACGGTGCTGACGATTCTGCTGGCGCTGATCTTCCTGGGGGAAGGAATCACCTGGCTGAAGGGGATTGCGGTTATCCTCATCGGTGTTGGGACCATTCTGATGATCGAGAAGAAAGAGGTCAAGTCCGAAAAAACAAACGAAAAGAGCTGGTTGATCTATGCCGTTCTCTCCGCTGTATTTGCCAGTCTGACCTCCATCCTCGGCAAGATCGGCATCGACGGCGTGGAATCCAACCTTGGCACGGCGATCCGTACCGGCGTGGTACTGATTATGGCGTGGCTGATCGTTTTCATCAAGGGAAATCAGCGTATGCTGCGAGAGGTTCCGAAGCGGGAGCTTGGCTTTATCTACCTGTCCGGGCTGGCGACCGGAGGTTCGTGGCTCTGCTACTACAAGGCGTTGCAGGACGGCCTTGCCAGCGTAGTCGTACCTATTGACAAGCTGAGCATTTTGGTGTCCATTGGCTTTTCTGCGCTTGTATTCAAGGAACGGCTTTCAAGGAAAGCGGCGTTGGGCCTTCTTCTGATCGTGGCAGGCACGCTTTTCATGCTGATAAAAATACCGACCTGACATATTTATAAAAATGAAACAAAGGTACAAAGGAGAATGAAATGAAAGACATAAAGCAAGAGATTTTAACCGGCGAGCGCGCGCTGTTTCAAGGGCAGCAGCTTCGCATTTTTGATACCATCTTTGCGGATGGCGAATCTCCGCTGAAGGAAAGCCGTAATATCGAGCTTTCCGGCAGTATGTTCAAGTGGAAGTACCCGCTGTGGTACGCGAAGGATATTACGGTTAAGAACTGCACCTGGTTTGAGATGGCGCGGGCGGGTGTGTGGTATACGGATCGCATCCTTGTTGAGGATTCGGCCATTGAAGCGCCGAAGAATTTCCGACGCTGTCATGATGTGACGCTTCGCAATGTGTCCTTTGCCAATGCGGCGGAGACACTTTGGAGCTGCGATGGCGTGACCCTGGAGCATGTGACCGCCAGAGGCGATTACTTCGCCATGAACAGCCGGAACATAGTGATCCGTGACCTGACCCTCTACGGAAACTATTCTTTCGATGGAGCCGGAAATGTCGAGATTCATAATTCCCGGCTGCTTTCCAAGGACGCCTTCTGGAACAGTGAGAATGTGACGGTGTATGATTCCTTCATATCCGGCGAGTACCTGGGCTGGAATGCGAAGAACCTGACGCTTGTGAACTGCACCGTCGAGAGCCTTCAGGGAATGTGCTATATCGACAATCTGGTTATGAAGAACTGCCGTCTGCTGAACACAACGCTGGCTTTTGAATATTCTACGGTAGATGCTGAGATCATAGGAAAGGTAGACAGTGTATTGAATCCCTTCGGCGGTGTGATCCGGGCGGATGAGATCGGCGAGCTGACGATTGAAAAGGATAAGGTCGATCCGGCTAAGACGAAGATCATCTGCCGGTAAGAGATCGGACATGGGCTGAACTGTTACATAAATAAAACTGGAAGGCTATATATGGAGGCGCAGTATGCATTGCGATTTTGACAAGCGGATTGATAGAAGAGGTACGAACTCCCTGAAATGGGACGTGGCGGAGAATGAGCTTCCCATGTGGGTGGCGGATATGGACTTTGAGACGGCGCCGGAGGTCCAGGCGGCGATTCAGGCGAGAGCGGCACACGGTGTGTTTGGCTATACAATCATACCGGAGGAATGGTATCAGGCATATAGCGACTGGTGGAAGGAGCGTCATGACTTCCCTCTGGAAACAGACTGGCTCATATTCTGTACCGGAATCGTCCCTGCCATCTCCAGCATCGTGCGGAAGCTGACGACCCCGGCGGAAAAGGTTGTCGTGCTGACGCCGACCTATAATATCTTTTTTAACTCAATCTTGAATAATGGACGGCAGGTACTGGAAAGTCGTCTGAAATACGAGGAAGGGACGTACCGGATCGACTATGAAGATCTGGAGCAGAAGCTGGCCGATCCCCAGACAACCATGATGATCTTCTGCAACCCTCATAATCCCATCGGGAAGATCTGGGATCGGGATACGCTGGAACGAGTTGGGGAACTGTGCTTTAAGCATCATGTGATCGTGGTGTCGGATGAGATTCACTGCGACCTGACAGATCCCGGCTGTTCCTATATTCCCTTTGCTTCCGTATCGGAGCACTGCAGGGAGAACAGTATCACCTGCATGGCGCCGACGAAGGCTTTTAACCTGGCAGGGGTTCAGACGGCGGCGGTGGCGGTTCCGAATCCGGTTCTCCGGCATAAGGTGTGGCGTGGACTGAATACCGATGAGGTGGCCGAACCAAATGCTTTTGCGATAAACGCGGCTGTCGCGGCTTTTACCAAGGGAGCAGAATGGCTGGATGAGCTGCGTGCATATATCCGGGACAACAAACAGTTGGCGGTGGAATATGTCAATAAGCAGATTCCCCAGATAGAAGTGGTTCCGTCCCAGGCGACTTACCTGCTCTGGCTCTACTGCGGCGATATCGCGGGTTTTACTGACGGGGCAGCCGACTTCATTCGTGAGAAAACCGGCCTGTATCTGTCGGGCGGGGCACAATATGGCGCAGGCGGTGAGGATTTCCTTCGGATGAATATCGCATGCCCGCGCGCGGTGCTGGAGGACGGCCTTCATAGATTGAAGGAGGGAATAACATGCTACTACGAGGGATACACAACCTTTAAGACGGAAGAATTGTAATTGTGCAGACGGTATCTGCACAAAGAAAAGGTGTAACGACCTGTTGCACTTTTACAACGTGAGGATATAAAAGAGAATCACCGGGAAAAGTCTGAATTAGACTGATCCCGGTGTTTTTTTGTCCTTGCTACGCCGATCGCTTGTTTTTTGAAATACTTCGTTATCTATCCGTGGCAAAAAAGTCACGGCTCTTTTTCGTAGAGTTTGACACTCTATGAGTATGGATTTTCTAACTAAGCAATCGTATTTTAGCACGGCTCTAATGAAAAAACAAGAGAAAATGTCGGATTTTAGGTGCTTTTTTGAAAAAAATAAATATTGGGAATGTCAAAATAAGTCGTATTCTAAGTAAACACTTTCTGTTTTTTTGTTTTTCGCAGTCAGACAAGCAGTCGGAAAAATATCAGTAATTCGCTAAAATATATATGCCCGATATGGGCCAAAAATAGTTTCGGAGGTTTCAAAATGAGAAAAGGCGAAAATATCTTCAAGCGAAAGGACGGACGATGGGAAGCCCGGTATATCAAGGGCTATGAGCTGTCCGGCAAGATTAAGTACGGTTTTTGCTACGGCAGGACCTACAAGGAAGCAAAGGAAAAGGTAACAAAATGCAAGGCGGCAATCGCCAGTGGTAAGCCTGTGCCAGCGGCAGGAACACGCCACCGCTTTGCATACTATTGCGATGAGTGGCTGGAGCTTCGGAAAAGCAAGGTAAGAGAGTCAACCTACATTAAATATGACACCGTGATAGAGAAGCATATTAAGCCGAAGCTCGGCGGCTGCTATCCCCTTGGAATCACAACCGATGTGGTGGATGATTTTTCGAAGGAGCTGCTTTTTGAGGATGAGCTTGCCGTTAAGTCGGTTCACGATATTCTGGTGGTTCTCCACGGTATTCTGAAATATACCGCTGCGCTTTTTCCGGGAGTTTTCCCGGTCGTGGAGATCAACTACCCGAAGGAAAGCCGCAAAGAAATGCGGGTGCTTTCCCGCGAGGAACAGGAACGGTTTGTCAAATATCTGCTGACCGATACGGACACTTGCAAATTCGGGGTGCTGCTGGCTCTTTTCACCGGAGTGCGTATCGGGGAGTTATGCGCTCTTAAATGGGAGAGCATCAATATCCGTGAGCAGACGATCCGTATCGGGGCAACCCTGCAACGTCTGCACGACACCGCAATGGAGGGGGAGAGCCGTACACGAATCGTGATCGGTGCGCCGAAAAGCGACACTTCTGCCCGAACGATCCCCATGACGGAGTATGCTGCCGGGCTTTGCCGTAAAATGGAGGTCAAAAATGCCGGGGCATATGTCCTTACCGGCAATGAGAGCTATATGGAACCCCGCGCACTGCAATACCGTCTTGAAAAATACACCCGCGCGTGCGGCTTAGAAGGAGTTCATGCGCATACACTCAGACACACATTTGCGACCAGAGCCGTGGAGGTCGGCTTTGAGATAAAATCGCTGTCCGAGGTACTTGGACACGCAACAACAACGATTACATTGGAGCGGTATGTCCATTCCTCAATGGAACTCAAACGCTCCAATATGGACAAGCTGGCGGCGGTGGGGCTGTGACATTCGCAGTCGGACTTCCGCGACATTCATAGTCAGACTTTTATATTATTCGCAGTCAAGCTTCTGTGTCATTTCTTAGAAAATCTCCGTAAAACATACGGTTTTAACGCCTTTTGCCCATCATTTTTGCAGAGTGTCAAACTCTACGATGTGGCGAAAGGAGACTGCGGGGATGCTTCCACGAGAAGAAAAGAACTTAACAATGCAGCAGGAACTGATGAAGGGGACTGTCAGAACCGTTGCGGCTTTGGGTCTTGAAAACACGACGACCGACGCCATCTGTAAGATGAGCGGTGTCAACGTGGCAAACATCTACCGTTTCCATGAAAGCAAAGAACAGTTGATTGCCAAAGCCTTTGAAGCCGAGGACGAGGAATTTCTGGAACTGATCCTCAAGAACTTCCCGGTGCTTCATTATGAAAGCATTGATTACGAATCCCGCTGCCGTGTGCTGTTTATGAAGTGTTGGGACTTTCTTATGGAGCGCCCCGAACAGCTCACCTTTTATGTGCGTTACTATTATTCCTCATCCTTCCGAAAATATGCTTATAACGGGCATATGAAACGGTATGTTGTATTGTTCGATAAAATGAAGACGGCATTTCCTGAAACGGTCGATGTCCGTATGGTGATGCACCATATCCTCGACACCCTGCTCGGCGAAGCGATGAAGCAGACAAGTGACCCGCAGGGAGACAGCGGTACAGCAGCGGCAAAAAGCTTTCAGCTTATTTTCAGCGTAGTGAAGAGCTATGTAAAGCAGGATAAACTGGAAAAATAACCATCAAGGGAGTTCGATCAGATGGAACAGAAGAAAAAGACAAAAAACATTATTATCATATTGGCGGTTTTGCTTGGCATCAGCCTTTTGGCCCTCGCCGGAACCGTGATATACAACAAGCTGGCGGGAAGTAAGCCGGCCACCGTCACTGTGCCGGATAACCTTATCACACCGGACGAGGACAAGACCGGGACGGACGGTAACGACACAGGGGAGCCGGATAATACCGATGGCAACGATACAAAGGAGCCGGATAACACCGGAGATGGTACAGCCTCCACGCCGTCCGACACATCAAAGCCAATGCAGGCGGCAACCGACGCGAAGAAAGCGGCGACGATCAGCCTGTACGATAAGCAGCCGGAAGAGAACAAGCCTTTCCACGTGGAAAATATGTTCCCCGGTGATGTGGAAACAAAGTATTTCAGAATTCAGGTATCCTACCATGATAAGGTCACGGTACATTATCACGCGGATATTCGCCCCGGTTATGAGAAGCTGGCCGAAGTGCTGAAGGTGAAGATACGGCTGCTGTCCACCGGCGAGACGATGTATGACGGACTTATGCGGGATATGCCCGAAAGCGTTACCTATAAGTTGGCCTCTGCGAAGTCAACCACGGAGGAGCTTTATTACGAGATCACCGCTTACCTGGACACAAGCGTTGGCAATGAATATCAGAACAAAGACCTGATTGCCGACTTCCGCTGGTGGGTTGAGGAGACCGGAAACCTTGATCCCTCCCCCAAGACCGGTGACAGCACGAATATCGTGGTGTGGGCGCTGCTTGCATTTTGCACCGGAAGCATTTTGATCTTCCTGCTCGTAACACGCAGGCGTAAGGAGGATGAAGAAAATGGCTGATTCCAAAACTGCAAAAAAGCTGACCGGCGGCATTGTGGCAATTATCGTTTTGGCGATATGCCTGTGCATCACCACCTTTGCACTTGTGTATGCTTCCGTTTCGGTGGAAAACAACCTGTTCCATACCGGCGTAGTGAAGATCAACCTCAACAACGGCGAACCGGTGATACGGGAACACGAATTCCTCTTTGAACCGGGTATGACTGTGGAAAAGGAGTTCTTTATCGAGAACGAAAGCACCTGGGACGTATACTACAGGATCTATCTTGACAATGTTTCGGGAGGCCTTGCCGATGTACTCACCGTAACCATCAGGGATGGTGAAAAAATCCTTTACACCGGTACGGCAAGCGAACTGACAAGGCAGAATGTCATCGCCGCCGATGACACGCTGAAGATCGGGCAGCGCAGAAGCTTAACCGTGATATTCCATTACCCCGAAGATAAGGGGAACGACACGCAGAATCTTGACCTGACCTTTACCATGTGCGCTGAGGCGACACAGACCAAGAACAACCCGAACAAGCTGTTTGACTAAAAGGATTGTGTGCTATGCAGATACTCAAGAAGAAAATTGATAACGGCAACGAGAGATGTGTGTGCTGCGGCTGTGATACCGGCGTTTCCTATGATACGCCCATATCCCAGCGGGTGCATTATATACGCGGGAGCGGCCAGCTCTGTGGAGACTGTTACCTGAAGCTGTATGTCCGAAACGACGAGAGCGACAGCGGACTCTCAACCGGAGAAATGAATGAACTGATTACACTGTGCAAAAAAGAAAAACCATAAGGGGAAAAGCAAATGAAAGCACTGAAAATTATACGCAGTATTGTGGTGTGGCTGATGGTGGTCCTCGCCGTATGTATGATGATATTTACGATCGTCTCAGTCTCGACCTTTGACCGTTCCGACCGCAGCCTGTTCGGTTACAAGGCATTCATCGTATTGTCCGATTCCATGAGCAAGACGGACTTTGACGCGGGCGATCTGGTTCTTGTGAAAGAAGTCGAGCCGGATACGCTGGGAGAGGGCGACATCATCGCCTACACTTCACAAAATACCGAGAACTACGGCAAAACCGTCACCCATAAGATCCGCAGACTGACAACCGACGCAAACGGTCAGCCGGGCTTTGTGACCTATGGTACGACCACTGACACGGACGATGCGACCGTTGTAACCTATCCGTATGTCTTGGGAAAGTATCAGGGACACATTCCGAAGGTCGGTACTTTCTTTCAATTTCTGAAAACCACACCGGGCTATATCGTGTGTATCCTTGTCCCGTTTCTGCTCCTCATCTTGATAGAGGGCATCCGCTGCATAAGACTTTTCCGTAAGTATAAGTCCGAGCAGCAGGCAGAATTACAGGCGGAACGGGACAAGATCGAAGCCGAGCGTGCCGAAACCCAGCGAATGATGAAGGAGCTGCTGGAAATGAAAGCGCAGATGGCGAAAAGTGCGCCGACCGAACGGGCTGAAGCAGCGAGTAATGAAACCGAGGAATGAAACCGAGAAATAAACCGAGGAATAACGCAGCTCAAGAGTTAGAGCAGCGGCGAAAACCGATGTAGTCACGGAAAAGCCGTGTTTACATATTGTCATTGAAAAAATGAATAAGGAGGTAAACAGACAATGACAAAGAACAAATCTACCAAACGAGCATTGATTTCCAGCACACTCGCAATCCTTATGTGTGCGGCAATGCTCATCGGAACTACCTTCGCGTGGTTCACAGATACCGCAAGTACAGCGGTGAATAAGATCCAGTCGGGAAAGCTGGATGTGGCACTTGAAATGAGAGACAGCGACGGCAACTGGGTATCGGCTGAAGGAAAAACACTGACCTTCAAGACGAAGGACAACCGGAGTGCAAAGGATATCCTTTGGGAGCCGGGCTGTACCTATGAACTGCCGGAACTTCGCGTTGTGAACAAGGGAAACCTTGCCCTTAAATATAAGGTTGTGGTTTCCGGAATCCAGGGCGATGCAAAGCTCAACGAGGTTATAGATTGGTCTATGACGGTTGACGGAAGCCCTGCAGAAGACCTTAACAGCATTATCGACAAGATACTTGAACCGGAGGCCGACAGCGGCAGCATTATTATATCCGGCCATATGGATGAAAGCGCTGGGAACGATTATCAGAATCTTTCCATTGATGGTATAGCCGTTACTGTATATGCAACGCAGGAGGTTTCGGAGTACGATAGCTATGAGAATACATATGACGAGAAGGCAGAGTATGGCGAACTTGTTACTACGAAGGAAGAATTCACGGCGGCTCTGGCCGCTGGAAAAGATGTTATCCTGGCGGCTGACATCACACTTGAAAGTGAATTGAACATTAATAAGAATGTTGCAATTTATGGCAACGGCCATACTGTTATGTCTGGAGCACCGGTAAGAGTAGCTTCCGGCAACAACGTGACATTCAAAAACGTTCGGTTTGATGCCCCGGTTAATGCAAAAAACAATGCATCAAACCTGTATGCAAGCGGGCTAAAAGGAACGCTTGTACTTGATGGTTGCGTTTTCTCAGGAACACAGTGGGACAGTGTGCAAATCCTTCCTGAGTCAGGAGCCGAGATCGTCATAAATAACTGCAAATTTGAGCTGAATTCCGCCGCACCGGCCTCCAATAAAACTCGCTTTATTCACATTGAGGCAAAGCAGGATTCCAATGCGGATGTGAAGATCACTCTGACAAATAACTTTTTTGGTGCTTCCACCTATATCAACAATGCGCTGATTGATATCGACTATATCAACCTGGATGGCATTGATTTCGGTGGAAACAACATTTATACCGATACGGATGGCGATATTTATGTATGTGGCCCGGACTGGAAGAGAACCATCACAAAGGAAGAAGCCTATAAAAAGCTGGGCGCGCTTAAAGCAGTGGATAATACTGTAATCTCAAATGTAACGGGCGATACAGCCATCGTGGCCGGAAGTACAGTTGCGATTGACAGCGCTACGACTATTGCCGCCGGTGCAACCATTTCCGGTGACAGCAAGGACAGTAGTACGCTGAATGTAAATAATAGCAAGATCAAGGCAGACGATGTCACAATTAAGGACCTCACCATTAATGGAAAGGGTTCCGCAGGAACTGGTGGTACGCTCAATATCGGCGGAAACAATACGACGATTGAGAATGTTGATTACAAGGCTGATGGAAATATCGCAATTGCTGTTTCTACTGGTAAGAATAACAGCGGAACCGTATTTAAGAACACCAAGATCACCAATGCATTCCGCGGTATTCAGTTTTGGTCGCTTTCCGGCGATTCTGTAATTGATAACTGCACGCTTGATATTTCCGGCTATACGTTCAACATTGATGCTGCTGTGGCCGGTTCTACGCTTACAATAAAGAATTCGGTTCTGAATGGCTGGACGTCATATACAAACGGAATTAAGCTGGTTTCCTTTGAAAACTGCAAGCTTGGACTGAATACCTATGACTATCTTCGTCCCTATTCCGAAACGAAGATTACAGACTGTGAATTTACGTCCGATAGCTATCTGCTGAACGCAGGCGGTACAGATACCTATACGATCACAATTGACAATTGTACTAAGAATGGCGTTGCTATCACAGCAGATAATGTAAGGGAACTTCTTTTGGATACCGAAGACTGGAATGTTAATGCAAAGCTGGTTGTAAACGGCACGGTTGTCTCTGTTCAGTAAACGCTAATTGTTAATCGTGTAAACACGAAAATACCACGTTTGCATGTAGTTATTGAAAATTTGAACAAGGGAGGCAAACCGACAATGAAAAACAGTAAATCAACCAAACGAGCATTGGTTTCCAGCACGCTGGCCATCCTTATGTGCATGACAATGCTCATCGGAACCACCTTCGCGTGGTTCACAGACACCGCAAGCACTGCGGTAAACAAGGTTCAGTCCGGTACATTGAAGGTGGATCTTGAGATGGCGACAGCATGGGATGACGATGGAAACCCGACGAAATGGGAAACGGCTGACGGCAAGAAGCTTACTTTCAAAAATGTCGACAACAGAGAGGCAGAAAAGATTCTTTGGGAGCCTGGCTGTACTTATGAATTACCGGAACTTCGCGTTGTGAACAAGGGTAACCTTGCAC
>CAKSAI010000095.1 GCA_934434905.1 uncultured Lachnospiraceae bacterium
CTATACCATCACCGGCAACAGTTGCACCTACACGCAGTCTTTTGATGAACCGCTGAATGGCTTCCGTATTAAGAGCAACTACGGTCCCAGCGTAGCCGAGTTTATCGCAAATAACTAATTGCACTCATTCAGTCCTCTCCACCCTCTCGGTGGAGGGGCAATCAAAAGGCATAAGTTAAGTCTTATGTCTTTTGATTGCCTTGACGTAATCACGGAAAGACCGTGTTAACATATCGTCATTGAAAAATCTGAGAATAAGGAGGTAAAGCGCAATGACAAACAGTAAATCAACTAAACGGGCATTAGTTTCCAGCGCATTGGCAGTACTTATGTGCACGGCAATGCTTATCGGAACCACATTTGCATGGTTCACAGACACCGCAAGTACCGGTGTCAACAAGATCACGTCCGGTAATCTTCATGTGGAGATTCAGAACGAAGCAGGCAATCCGATTGAAAATTTGGAGTGGGTCGCAAAGGATGGCCGTGCACAGGACAAAATCCTGTGGGAGCCGGGCTGTACCTACACGCTCACCCCGTTCAAGATCGTCAATACCGGCACTCTTGCACTGAAGTATAAGATCGTTGTAACCGGCTTGGACGGTGACTCCGAACTGCTTGATGTTATCCACTTTAACTACAAAATCGATGATGCAGTGCTCGATCTGAATGAGGAAGGACATCTGGCTGCAAAGGGTAATGCCGGCGACAAGACTGAGCTGATCACCGTTTCCGCTACGATGGACACCGCTGCCGGAAATGACTACATGGACAAGACGCTGGACAATGTGAAATTCACCGTTTATGCAACGCAGGACACCGTTGAGAGCGACAGCTATGACAATCAGTATGATAAGTTTGCTGCCTATGCTCCTTCCGGGGAGATGTATACCGTTACAAACTATGAGGAAGCGAAAAGAGCGTTTGCTGCGGGCGGCGGCATCGTCATTAACGGCTATATCGAGGGAGACGCCACCAAAACCACTGTAGAAGACCGCCTTGTGATCAAATACCCTTCCGATGTTGAATTGAATGCAACGGTTCACATTCCCGGTTCGCTGGAGGCGACCGACAATTGGGCGGTTTTCTATATCAACGCCGATACAACCATCAATAGCTCCCCGGGCGGCGGAATTGCCTGCATGAATAAGTTAAACCCTGCCGAGGGTAAATATGCGGGAGGCCCTTATGTTGCCCACATTAACGGAAAAGATATTGTTGTCACGGTCAACGGTGGTACATATTACGGCGGTGGCACTACCTTTAATGTGGAAAAAGGCACTTTGATCGTCAACGGCGGCTTCTTCTGGGTTACACCTGACGGTGGAACAAATGATTACAGATACACGCTTAACTGTATTGATGCTAATTACAAAAACGGAACCGCAAATATTATTGTGAAAGGCGGTACTTTCGTAAACTTTGATCCCTCTAACAATCTTGCAGAAGGCGAAAGTACTGACTTTGTTGCCGACGGCTACAAGGTTGTATCTGAGGAACAAACAAATGGTGATATCTGGTACACTGTAGTTCCTGAATAATTGAGTTCACAATGCTCTCTCACCCTTCGGGGTGAGGGGGCAATCAAAGGGCATAAGCCGAGCCTTGTGTCTTTTGATTGCCACATCAGAATCTGACGGAAAGGAGATGCAGACAAAGTAGAAAATGAAGACGGTATATGACTTTTTCTTTTATAGGAAGAAACGCGAAGCGGGATGCGAACGCAAGGACAGCATCATGCATATCCTGGCTCCCTCTATGCTCGGTATGTGTATATGCGCCATCTGCCTCTGCGGTGCAAGCTGGGCGTGGTTCACGGCAAGCACCGGCAGCAGCATGCAGGCCATTACGACACCGCAATACGGTCTCTCTGTTACGGTGACGGACGATGCGAATGAGATAAACGGGACAAGCAGTGATGAAGGCACGAAGTACACGTTGACGGGCGGAACAACCTATACAGTGACGTTGTCTGCAACCGGGACAGAGCGGGCTACCGGCTATTGCGTGGTTCGGATTGATGGAACAACGTACTACAGCGAGCAGATTTTCGCTGTCAGTGAGTTCACGTTTACGGTAGAGGCAGGCAAGGACTGCGAGATGACCATCACCACAAACTGGGGAACCTGTGCATTGGAGCTCCCGGATAAGATTAAGCAAGGCAGCGTAATCGACACAGCAAATATGGATTGAAACCGGCATTTTTTCATGTTATTATATATTCACCACAATGAATAGATAAGGAGCAAGAGAAGATGCCGGTTTCATTTTATGAAGTAGTTTGGATATTTTTAATTTATGCATTTCTTGGCTGGTGTACGGAGGTTTCCTATGCGGCTCTGAACACCGGGAAATTTGTCAATCGCGGATTCCTGAACGGTCCGGTGTGTCCGGTGTATGGCTACGGTGTGCTGCTGGTGGTTTTGGTGCTGACGCCCCTGAAGGAGAATCTGCTGATCCTTTTTGTGGGATCGGTGATACTTACAACGGCGATTGAATTCGTCACAGGCTTCCTGCTGGAGAAGCTGTTCCACAACCATTGGTGGGATTACTCCAATCAGCCCTTTAATCTGTGCGGTTATATATGCCTAAAATTCTCCATCCTTTGGGGACTTGCCTGTACCTTCGTTATGGATATCGTGCATCCGCTGATCTATAAATTGATTCGGATCGTGCCCCATATGGCTGGCCTGATAATCCTGATCGTTTTGATGGCTGCATTCTGCTGTGATCTTGGAGTTACAGTGGCTACGGTTCTCAAATTGAATAAACGCCTTAAGATGCTGGAGGAGGCAGCCGGGAAGCTGCATGCGATATCCGATGGGATCGGGGAAAATATCTACGAGAATGTTACCACCGCTCTGGAGAAATCGGAAGAATTTAAGGAGAATCATAAAGAAGTGCTGGATAAGATCAGCGAGAAGAAGGATTTCCTGGTCGCAAAGAAGGAAGAAAAGCAGCATGAATATGAGGAACTTACCCAGAAATACAAGGAGCTGCTGGAAAAGAAGACCTTTGGCTTCAAGCGTTTGCTGAAGGCGTTCCCGGATATGGTTTCCAGAGATCAGAATGAATCTCTCCAGAAGTATAAGGAGCATTTTAATATAAGAAGAAAACAGGATAAGAAGCAAAAAGAAAAGTAGTGTGAGAAGGGAAAGAGGCAATGATCCGTACCATAAATGCAGCCGATATTACAGCGAATATAAAGGAAATGTGCATCGAGGCCAACCATTTTCTGACGAAGGACATGGATATGGCGCTAAAGCGGGCCGTTGATACGGAGAAGTCCGAAATTGGCCGAAAGATACTGGGGCAGCTTCAGGATAATCTGCGGATTGCCGGAGAAGAGATGATACCAATCTGCCAGGATACCGGAATGACGGTGGTTTTTCTGGAAATCGGTCAGGACGTTCATGTGGAGGGCGGCTTTCTCGAGGATGCAGTGAACGAGGGCGTGCGCCAGGGCTATCAGGAGGGATATCTTCGTAAGTCTGTGGTAGGAGATCCCATTCTACGGGAAAATACCAGGGACAACACGCCCGCGGTTATTCATGCTACCATTGTTTCCGGTGATAAGCTGCGGATCACGGTAGCGCCCAAGGGCTTTGGCAGTGAGAATATGAGTCGTATCTTCATGCTCAAGCCGGCAGATGGTATTGAGGGCGTGAAGGAGGCCATCCTTACAGCGGTTCGGGACGCAGGCCCCAATGCCTGCCCGCCCATGGTCGTTGGCGTCGGGATAGGCGGAACCTTTGAAAAATGTGCGATCCTTGCCAAGCAGGCATTGACCAGGGAGGTGGGATCTCATTCAAAGATTCCCTATGTGAAGGAACTGGAAGAAGAGATGCTGGAGAGGATCAACAGCCTGGGCATCGGCCCCGGAGGTCTTGGGGGAACGAATACAGCGCTGGCGGTAAACATTAATACGTATCCCACGCACATTGCCGGGTTGCCGGTGGCTGTAAATATCTGCTGCCATGTGAATCGGCATGCGGTTCGGGAATTGTGATTCGAACGATTCAGGACAGGATAAAGGAAGGTTGTTTATGGATAAGTATATTCAGACTCCCATCACCGAGGAGGTGACGGCACAGCTTCATGCCGGTGATTATGTCTATATTACAGGAAAGATCTATGTGGCGCGGGATGCCGCACATAAGCGTATGATGGAAGCATTGGACCGCGGCGAAGAGCTTCCGATTCCCATCAAGGATGCCACGATTTATTACATGGGTCCTTCTCCGGCCAGAGAAGGACGTCCCATCGGCTCTGCGGGGCCGACTACAGCCAGCCGTATGGATAAGTATGCCCCCCGGTTGATGGATCTGGGTCAGAAGGCCATGATCGGAAAAGGAAAGCGCTCGAAAGAGGTTGTGGATGCGATTATCCGCAACAAGGGAGTATATTTTGCTGCGGTGGGCGGTGCCGGAGCCCTTCTGTCCAAATGCATCCGAAGATCCGAGCTGATCTGCTATGAGGATCTGGGCGCAGAGGCGATACTAGAACTTGAGGTTGAGAATTTCCCGGTGATCGTAGTCATCGACCGGGATGGAAATAATCTGTATGAGAGTAATGGCGCAGGCTGAACTCGGTGGCTGCGGTTCGCCTATTGCACTTCCCTTATCAGGCAATATTGCTTTAGATTGAAATGCTTCTCCATCACACCGTACACCTGGAAGCCGAACTGCTGGTAGAAGTCTACGTTTTTCGGATTGTGTGTCTCCAGGGAGAGCATCAGCTTGTGCTGATCGGCATACTGGGCAGTTTCATTCACCAGCAGGGCGGCAATCCCGTGATGCTGCATATCAGGATCCACTGCCAGGTAGATGATGTGCAGCCGCCGTCTCTGATGCAGTTGATCCGTCCAACTGGAATTCAGGTAATTCCGACCCAGAATAAAATTGAAAAAGGTCTTCAGCGAAGGATCCTCTTTGATCAAATATCCATCTGTGCGCAGGGAAGCCTGCACCTCCGAGAAATACCGTTTTAACAGGTGATAGGGTTCGGTTTCATCCGAGACCACCAGCACGCCATTAAGATCCTTGCTGTCTGCAAAAATCTCACATGTCTCATAGAATTCCGTCATGTCGCATTCGAACAACTCCGGCATCAGGCGCTTACGCACCGTATCATCCGGAATCAGTTCCTTATATAAAGGATCATAAGCAAAACACTTAGTCAGAAGCTCACATAATTTTGGCAGGTCTTCGTGTTGTACTTTGTATAATTTTTCACTTTCCATAATCGTCCTTTGCGGCCTTCTCTAAGAGCCGCCTTATCTCCTCTGTATTTTCTTTCATTCTTTCAATCTCATCCCGATACAATGCAGCCTGTCTGCTGCAGGCATTTTCCAGAAAAGCGATCTCGGCGCTGCAGTCCGTGTCACCCGTCTTCTCCTTTTCCAGAAGACTCGTCACTACCCGGAAGAGATTCTCGTGCCCGATAATCCGGCCATAGCCCCATTTCAGACGGTTCTTCGGCTGATGGAGACTGTTCTTGGTAAAGTGCTCATAGACCTCCTCATCAAAGGAAAAGGCATACGAATTGTTGTCTATATGGTAGAGCTTTCTTAAGGCGGCGGATAGGAGCCCTTCCTTCAGATTCTTTACCGCACCGGAGAGCAGCCGCAGATGATCCTGCAGAATCTCGTGAGGGAACAGTACATTGCCATGCCAGTCGATGCGGACGAAGGTATCCTGTTCCGTTAAAAAGGCGTCAAGCAGCGCATGCTCCATGTTCCGGCTCCCGGCAAAGAGCTTTTCCGCTTCGTCTGTCCGTCCCTCTTTTTGCGCCTGTGCATAAGCCTCATTGACTTCCCGGACTCTGTCATATGCCGTCGCACCGACCCGGGCAGCAGCGGTGAGGCTTGCAATAAGGCCTTCTCCGTCAGCACCGTAGGCTTTGCACTGGGATAATTCCAGCATTTCCTCTGCTTTTTTCAGAACACCGAAGAAGGACAGAGGCGCTACGGCGGTATGATCTATGGCCATCAGGAGCAGCCCGAACAGTTCATGGTGCATCCGATAGACATCTTCATTATAGAAATCATCATTGTCGAACTGGGAATGATAATTCGTCTCCATGAAGCTCCCGCCGGTAAAATCGTTGACCATGGAGGGAATGCCTGCTATGGCAATGGAGAAGTCGTCCGACCAGGTCTCAATGGGCGCTGTCACTCTGGCTTCTTCCGGATAGGCAGGAGTCAGAGCGGGCAACTCTTCCAAGAAGGTCTCAAGGAAGGGAACGTATTCCCAGGTACTTCGGATTCTGGCCCTGGTTCCGTGCGCCAGAGCGGGCAGCTCGAAGTTCAGATCGGCGATCACGCTGCCCCGCCAGGTGGGATGTACGGTAAATACCTGCTCATAAGCACCTGTGGACCAGTCAAATTGCGAGTCGATGACGCCCCATTCCTCTGCCGCCATGGCACAGAAGGTCAGTGTGTTTTCGGGCTGATAGCCGGTTTTAAGCAGTGTTTTGCCGATGCACAGCATCATTGCGATGGCGGTATTGTCATCCTGAAAGCCGTCAAAGTAAGAATCATAATGGGCGGAAAGCATGATCCGGCGCTCCGGATGCCGACCAGGAATCTCACCGATGACATTGTAGGTAGTCTGATCCTTTTTCACCAGAGAAACCGCATCCAGAAGGACCGTGATTTCCCCATGCGTTCCAAGTGCTTCCTTCAGAGCCTCCGCATCCTTTCGCGATATGGAGAAGGCGGCGGCTTCGCAGGGACCGGCGATATCCTGCGCGTTCAATGCCATATCGTCTATCTCGCCATAGCCTCCGGCCTGCACGGCAATTACCGCTGCCGCGCCCTTTAAATGCGCCTGAAATACCGGGTAGTTGATCCACCATTCATCCCGTTGGTTGATATCCACAAGCACAAGCTTGTCGGTGACATTGATGCCTTCATAATCGGATTTAGTGCCTTTCCCCAGATAGACAAGGGAGAATTGCTTTGGACCGTCTGTCACAAACTGCGTCTGATAGGCGCCAAGCTGCACGGTTCTTTCCTTCCCATGGGAATCCGAAAAGGTCAGCTCTGCCTTCTGAAATTCCCAGGAGTCTACCCGGATGGCATCCTTATAAACCTTTGGAAAGCCAATCTGCTTCATTTCCTCTGCCAGCATATCCCCGGTGGCAAGCTCTGCCTTAGAGCCTGCAGTCCGATAGCCCAGCCTGGGATTGGAACAGATCTGCTCCATTTTCTTCGCCAGCCGGTAGGACCAGGAAACATCCAATTGTTTTCTGTATTCTTCCTGCATATTCATATGCATCATCTCCTGTAAAGGGTAACTTGGATCACTGTCTTATGATATCACGTGTCCGGTTATTTTGCAATTGCATTTCATGTAAGCGCGGGCTGAACTGTTGCCATTTCATTCTGTTACCCCTGTTTTTTCGGGGGATTTTGCTGGACATATTATGACAAGTTTGTTATATTGTCAATAGGAACAATTCTAGGAGGAAAATACGATGCGATACAGATTTTTAAGATTTCCGGGCGGGCTCCGCAAGGCAGTGACATTCAGCTACGATGACGGCAATCGACATGATATACGGCTTGCAGAAACGCTTGATCGTTACGGCATGAAGTGTACATTTAATATTAACAGCGGTCTCATTGCGGAACAAGGAGGCGAATACCATCTTTCCGGGCAGGAAATACAGGAACATATTTTAGACAGCGGGCATGAAGTCGCTGTACACGGAGAATTTCACCGTGCTCCCGGCAAGCAGCGCCCCATCGATGGAATACAGGACGTTCTCAACTGCCGCCTTGCCCTTGAACAGCGGTTCGGGCTCATCATACGCGGAATGGCATATCCCGACTCCGGCATAACTGCATTTGCAAATAGCGCCAATTATGCTGATATCCGGCGGTATCTGCAGGATCTTGATATTGTTTATTCCCGAACCCTGGGTGGTGATAATGACCGCTTCGAGCTTCCGGGTGACTGGCTGGCCTGGATACCAACGGCGCACCATGATAATCCCCATATTTTCGAATACATTGAGAAGTTTAACGCACTGGATGAAACCGGTTATTGCGCGACGATGACGCCCAAGCTGTTTTACCTTTGGGGACACAGCTTTGAATTTGACAGAAATAACAACTGGGATCATCTTGAGAAGATCTGTGAACAGCTTTCCGGCAGACTGGATATCTGGTATGCCACAAATATGGAGATTTACGATTACGTAAATGCTTATGATCGGCTTGTATACAGCGCTGACGGACACACCGTATACAACCCCTCTTTGCTTGACATATGGTTTAGTGTTGACGGAGAGATTCGCCGCATCGGGTCGGGAGAGACGATTCGGGTTTAATTTTTCAAATTTTTCAAATGTGAAAATCTGTGATTTGGGGTATTGACAAAACCTCGTTTATCTTGTAGAATAATCTAAGCGTCACGGTATTAGACCAATGTGACGGTTCGGAGAAATACTCAAGAGGCCGAAGAGGCGCCCCTGCTAAGGGTGTAGGTCGGGTGACCGGCGCGAGGGTTCAAATCCCTCTTTCTCCGTTTTTCCATTCAGAAGGTTCCAGGATGAGAGAAATCCGTCCTGGAGCCTTTTTAGGTGCGCCTGACGGCGCACGTTTCCAATGGGTGCAAGTCCCGAATCCGCCCGGTAGTGGGAAGGATATAGCCGAAAGCAAGGGTGTCCGCTGTGAAGCGGGATCTGAAGGAAGCTGGATGTGGGGAACATACTAACCCATGGGCAAATCTCTGGTCTGACGAACAGAAATCACATATGAGGTTATGCATGAGGGTAAGGCTGCCTAACAAGTTGAAGCCCGATAACTACACGGAATCATGCATGATAAATGTGGCAGATGGATGGAGAGAAGGAAACGTGTGGTACTCAGGGAGGTCTGTACGGCATGCTCTGAAAGGAGTAACCATCGCCTAAAGCGGTGCTGAACGTACAGAAGTCAGCAGAGGTTATAGTAGTGAAAGTTTTTTTTTCATGAAGGACCGAATCAGTAGGAGTCTTGAGTATGACCGAGAAAGGAGGAATGACCGTTTATGGCAGAAAACATGGATAATGGCTGTTCGCAAAGAGATAGTGCGGAACACAAAGGGTATGCGAAAGCGTCAAGGTCATTCAATCAGATATGGAAAGAAAGAGACAGTGCACAGCCGAAACTCTTGGAGGCGATATTGTATAAAGACAATTTTAACAGAGCGTACAAAAGAGTCAAGGCAAACAAGGGAGCGGCGGGAATCGACGGAATGACCGTAGAGGAAGCACTCCCGTACCTAAGGGAACATCAGCAGGAGCTGACCGAAAGAATTTATAAGGGAAAATATACTCCGTCTCCAGTAAGGAGAGTTGAGATTCCCAAACCGGATGGTGGTGAGCGAAAGCTTGGCATACCAACCGTGATAGACCGAACCATTCAGCAGGCAATCGCACAGCAGTTAATGCCAATCTATGAACCACTGTTTATAGAAACCAGCTATGGTTATCGTCCAGGCAAGAGCGCAAAGCACGCAATTCAGAAAGTGAAAGAGTATGCGGAGCAGGGTTATACTTTTGCGGTAACACTGGATTTGTCCAAGTACTTCGATACCCTAAACCACGAGAAACTGATCAATCTTTTGCGCAAAGAAGTGAAGGACGAACGGGTAATCCAGCTGATTAAGCGGTATCTGAAGAGTGGTGTCATGGAAAACGGAGTGGTGATGGAAACAGAGAAAGGCTCTCCGCAAGGAGGGAACCTGTCCCCACTACTTGCCAATGTTTATCTGAACGAGTTCGATCAGGAGTTCACAAAGAGAGGTGTTCCCTGTATCAGATACGCAGATGATATCGTATTACTTGCGAAAAGCAAGCGAGCATCAGAACGGCTGCTGGAAAGCAGTACAAAGTATCTGGAAGAGACGCTGAAACTCACCGTGAACCGAGAGAAAAGCCGGACAGTGAGCGTGTTTGCAATCCGAAATTTTAAGTTTCTTGGCTTCGCATTGGGAAGGAACGGGAATGGAATCTATATCCGCGTTCATCCGAAGTCATGGAAGAAGTTCAAGTCGAAACTGAAAGACTTATCTTCCCGTAGGTCTGCCCAGAGTATCAAGCCGAGCCTTGAAAGAATCAAGGTGTATGCAAGAGGATGGCTCAACTATTACGGAATTGCAAGCATGAAGAACAACATAAATGACATCAATGGATGGCTTTATCACAGAATACGCATGTGTATATGGAAACAATGGAAATTGCCCAGAACAAAGAAGAGAAATCTGATAAAAATGGGAATCCATGAATACTA
>CAKSAI010000096.1 GCA_934434905.1 uncultured Lachnospiraceae bacterium
GCAAAGGGGGCAAGGAGAACTTTCACTTCAAAATATTGACACAAATTCCCAAAATTGTTACAATACTTTGATAGAAAACATCATCAAAGGAGCGTCTGATGAAGAACACCGAAACACGTAAAAGAATCACTCTTAAAGATATTGCCGACAAGACCGGATATTCCGTCAGTGCGGTATCTCATGCACTCCGGGATATGCCGGATATCTCTGTGGAAGCCAAGAATTATATCAAAAGCTGTGCAGCGAAGCTGGGATATGTTGGCAATGCTTCTGCAACCTCCCTTCGGACAGGTTACAGTAAATGTGTCGCCATCATTGTAGGCGATCTGGCCAATCCTCATTTTGCCTTTGTTGCCAAAGAAGTGGAACAATCCTTAAGCCAATCCGGTTATTCCACATTTATTATGAGCACAAATGAATCCAAAAGTGATGAACGAAAGGCAATTCTCACTGCCTGTGACAGGAATGTGGACGGCATAATCCTATGTCCTACCCAGAATCCGGATGGCACGGAAAATATCGATCTGATCTCGAGCCTTCATATTCCATGTGTGCTGATAGGCCGACATTTTGAAAATTATGCCATTAACAGCGTTATTTCCAACGATTTACAGGCGGGATATCTGTTGACAAAACACGTATTGAATATGGGACACCGCAAGATAGCATATCTCAATACTATGTACCCAAACTCCAGTTCAAGGGAACGTATGAAGGGTGTCCTTGAAGCCGTAAATGAATGTAAGGAACATGTTGAGTTCACAGAGCTTTTCTTTGAGTATAAGAATCATCAGTTCGAACAGCTGATGGATCAAAATGGGGACTTTTGTTTTTCTGCTCTGATTGCCTACAATGATCTTATGGCATGGCTTGTTATTAACTACATAGAACGGCTTGGAAAAACGGTACCGGAGGATTTATCGCTGGTAGGGTTTGATAATCTTCATTCGTATCTTCCGCTGCCATTTAAACTCACCTCCATCGCGCCGCCCCGACATGTGATGCCGCGCAATGCAGTGAAGCTTTTGCTCGCAGCCATCGAGAATCCGGCAGCTCCTCCCAAGAAGATCATACTTGATGTAGAGCTGCAGAACCGTGGAAGCGTAAAACAGCTTATCCCATAAAGTATCTTGTCCTGTAAAAGCAACAAAAAAGGGGGAAACCTGAGTATATGCAGATTTCCCTCTTTCTTGTTGTATACAAACATTTAAAAACCCAAGACAACGATGGCCAGACAGCCGATGACGAGCCCGAGGCTCTTTTTCACAGTCATTTTTTCTTTTAGCAGCACTACACTCAATAATGCGGCAACAATAATCACACCTCCGTTGAAAGCGGAAAAGAAAAATGCTCCCGGCAGCTGCTTTGTCAACCAAACGTTCAGCCGGCTATATCCGCAGCTTAAAATCCCACATGCAATCATAAGCGGTGCATAGCTTCGTTTCAGCCTGCTGCCGTTGCTTCGCTGTTTCGTTTTCCACTGCTCCTTTACAAGAAGAACTGACAGCACGATCATCATTACAGCCGCCACCACGATCATTGTATCTCCCGGCCGTTTTTCTCCAGCCCAGGACTTGGAAAATAATTTAATGACAATTCCAAGCACACCGGTAACAAGAAAAAAACCAATGCAATATACGACCCATCTGCGCGACAGGGAAGAATCTGTTTTTGTATCGGTACACAGAAATACTGCAATCAACAACAATACAATGCCGATACATTGTTGTACTCCGATAGGTTCCTTCCATAGAATAGCGCTCAAAAGGATTGATACCAGCATCGAGCAATTCCCGATAAGCGTTGTCACAGACACCGGTCCCGTTGTCATTGCCCCGGTTTTAAACACGAAGAACAACATCTGCATGATCCCATAAGCAAGCCCCCACAGAAGAACCTCCTTGTCCATATGAAAGGTACATTTATTTGCAACAAACAGCAGGATAATCCATACAGCGGAGCATCCCAGGTTAAAACAATAAATCTGTTTTTTATCGCTCAGTGCCGCTTTGTGTAAAAGCGTATTGTTTAACGAAGCGGCACAAACAGAAAGTAACAATAACATATATAAATCCATCACAACAGGCCTCTTATCTTAGCTTATTCTGTTTTTTCGGTGTCTCAACAATTGTATAGTAGTCATGAATTGTCCCTTTTCCACGACAGCTGGCAAAGCTACTGGTTGTAATTCCGCTTACATATCGTTTTCCGTAGATCCTCAAATTATCAAAAACAACATGCTCTGCTGTGATAGCGCTGCCTTCCACACGAAATCCGGCATATCCGATGTTGAAGGAAATGTCGTTTACCGATATTGCCGGTTCACTTCGATGATTCAGATACAATTGAATAGAGTTTCCTTCGCAAACTACCTTCCAATGAGAAATCGTCTCATTATCCGGAACCGTATAGCTATATTTGTTGGATCGGACCGGTGCATATTTTCCATAAACCTTTCCGATGGTTATCTGGCTTCCATCGAAATCAAGAAGATAGCCATCACCGGTATACTTTGAATATCCTCTGGTTCCTGCCCGCAGAAGCACGCCGTATCCGGCACCTTTTTCTGCCGTCACATCAAACTCCATGGTATAATTCGTAAGCAGTTGATTAAGATAATAGTAGCTGTATCCCGTATCGCTTCCGCCTTCATTGCCAAGTACACCGTCATAGGAAACGCCTGTCTTGTCTGATTTACCGTTTACTGTCCAGCTCCCATAGGAGGTGTAGTGTTCTGATCTGTCCTCTGAGAAATCATCCTCCCACACGAAATCCTCCGTTTCATAACCGGAACGCTCCGGCTGCTGACCATAGTCCATACCACGGATTTTCATATTTGCTATCTTTAATGATGTTACTCCATCATGGGTCAGATTATAAAAACCCGCATGGCCGGAATAATAAGTATTATCATCCACGACATAAGTGTAAGAAACATCCTTGTCTATATTACTGCTTACCTGAATGATAATTGTTGTTCCCCAGGCTACGATCTTCCAGTGGACATTGGAAAGAATGCTCATTTCTCCCACACCGCAGAATTTTTCTATTAAGCTGTATTTGCTGAAACCGGCGTAATCATATAGCTCCATGTATCTTCCGTTTTCACTATTCTGTGCATTCCAGTGCATGGCGGCATATCCGTCTCCGCCAAACCACTGATTTAAGCCGTAGCCTTTGACAGAACCATCATCCGCAGTCCGGAAAAATACACCGTATCCAGACGAAACGACAGCGTCAAACTCAAAAACATAATCATCGTACAATGCCTTTGTAACAATCGTTGAACCATACCATGACTCCGCTGCTTTTGTCCCTGTGACCTGAAGCATGTCATCCTTTATTTCCCATTCTCCAAAGATTCCGTTTTCCGGGCCTGCCACAATAAAATCAGAAAGAGTTTCTGCATCGGTAAAATCATTGCTGTAAAGTGTCTTTGTAATCGGCGTAACACAAAAGTTATCGATTGAAACGCTTGTTTTTCCTTCTGTTGCCGTACCAAAGAATCCCAGCATTCACAAAGAATAGTTTGCATTGGAAAATTGTGCAGAAGCCTTTGATTCAGAGGTATTGTCTGCAATCACCACATAAAACTCTCTTCCATCGGCAATCAGCTTCCAATGGGCGTTCGCAAACGATCCCGAAAGCGTCTGCCGCGCAAGCTCAATCTCTTTTCCGTTATGCTTTGACAGCTTTAAAATATATTCACCAGCTTCTTGTGTGACGCCAAGCCAATATGTTTTTCCGCTGTTTTCAATGTTTAATCCTTTGTCTGCTTCTTTCCCGTCATCCTGCGCACGGAAAAATACGCCATAATCGCTTTCGGCCTTAATATCAAATTCCATCACAAAGTCGCTGTAGGCATTCTCTTGAAGCAGCAAAGCAGCAAGATCCCCATTTGCACCATTCTTTCCCTTCAGGGACAATACGCCGTCCGCAATCGTCCAGAGTCCGTTTTCCCCATTTGAAGGGCCGGTTGGGAGATAAGAATCCATGGTATTCTCTGAAAAATCATCCTCCCAGGCTTCCTCGCAGGTTGTAAATTGATTATCATCCTCATTTGCATCCGGATCCAGCGGCTCCTCTGCTTCCATGTATCCGCTGATCACAAGATTATCCACACGAAGGGTGGTATTCCCTTCATAGGTAAGACTGTAAAAACCGATATATCCCCTGGTATATCTGTCGTCATAAACGGTATACACATATGCTGCCTCCGAGTTGTTGTCGGACACCTCCACGGTGATAAGGCCATTCCAGGCTACGATTTTCCAGTGCATATCCTCCATGGAGCTCATCTGCCCTACTTCGCAGAATCTCTCTATCAGATCGCTCCTTCCGCAGTAATCGATCAGCTCCATGTATCTCCCATTGCCGCTGTTGGTGGGATTCCAGTGCATAATGCTGTAGCCATCCCCGCCAAACCAGCCGTTCAACCCTTCACGGCTGCCGGCACGGAAGATCAGTCCGTAACCCGCTGTTGAGGCAGCGTCAAACTCCATCACGAAATTGTCATACTTCTTGTTGGTTACCGCAGTGGTTCCCCACCATCTCGCTCCCGGATTTCCGGTCACCGCAAGCTTGCCGTCATTCACCTGCCAGTTCCCCCATATGCCGGCATCCGGACCGGCAGTAAAGAAATCGGCAACCGTTTTTTCGTCTGAAAAATCATTTTCGTAAAGGCTGCTCAAAGGCGTTACGGTAAGGTTGTCAATCTTCAGAGAGGTGACACCTCTTCTTGTAGTGTTGTAAAAACCGATGCTGCCGGCGGTATAGGTAATGTCCTCAATAGAGTAGGTATAGCTGTGAGCTGCATCGGCACGGTCAGTGACCGTCACAATGATACTGCTTCCCCGGACCGTCAGCGTCCAGTGTACCTCTTCCATAGCGCCCATAGTCCCCGGAGCGCCAAAGCTTTTAATCAGGGTTTCACTGCCGTTAAAGTTGTACAACGCCATGTATTCCCCATTCTTGCCATCCTTCGGATTGCGGTGCATGAGCATGTAGGTATCTCCGCCAAACCACTTGTTATATCCGCTTCCTGCTGTCTTTCCATCATCCGTTCCCCGGAAGAACACACCGTATCCGGTAGATACATCGGCATCGAACTCCATCACAAAATCCCCGTAGCTGACATTCCCCAGAAGAATCGATGTCGTCCACCAGTTTGATGCCGCCTGTGTTCCCGTGACCTGAAGCTTTCCGTCTACTACCTTCCAATCCCCGAATTTTCCATTGTCCGGCCCTGTTACTGTATACTTGTCTATGGTGTTTTCGGAAAAATCATCCTGCCAAACACTACTATTTGCAGGCACATCCGGCTCCTCTGCTTCCATGTATCCGCTGATCACAAGATTATCTACCTGAAGCGTGGTATTTCCTTCATAGGTAAGGCTGTAAAAGCCAATATATCCTGTCTCGTATCTACTGTCTGAGACGTTATATACATACGCTGCATCTGAATTGTTATCGGACACCTCCACGGTAATCTGTCCATTCCAGGCAGCTACCTTCCAGTGCATATCCTCCATGGAGCTCATCTGCCCTACTTCGCAGAATCTCTCTATCAGATCGCTCCTTCCGCAGTAATCGATCAGCTCCATGTATCTCCCATTGCCGCTGTTGGTGGGATTCCAGTGCATAATGCTGTAGCCATCCCCGCCAAACCAGCCGTTCAACCCTTCACGGCTGCCGGCACGGAAGATCAGTCCGTAACCCGCTGTTGAGGCAGCGTCAAACTCCATCACGAAATTGTCATACTTCTTGTTGGTTACCGCAGTGGTTCCCCACCATCTCGCTCCCGGATTTCCGGTCACCGCAAGCTTGCCGTCATTCACCTGCCAGTTCCCCCATATGCCGGCATCCGGACCGGCAGTAAAGAAATCGGCAACCGTTTTTTCGTCTGAAAAATCATTTTCGTAAAGGCTGCTCAAAGGCGTTACGGTAAGGTTGTCAATCTTCAGAGAGGTGACACCTCTTCTTGTAGTGTTGTAAAAACCGATGCTGCCGGCGGTATAGGTAATGTCCTCAATAGAGTAGGTATAGCTGTGAGCTGCATCGGCACGGTCAGTGACCGTCACAATGATACTGCTTCCCCGGACCGTCAGCGTCCAGTGTACCTCTTCCATAGCGCCCATAGTCCCCGGAGCGCCAAAGCTTTTAATCAGGGTTTCACTGCCGTTAAAGTTGTACAACGCCATGTATTCCCCATTCTTGCCATCCTTCGGATTGCGGTGCATGAGCATGTAGGTATCTCCGCCAAACCACTTGTTATATCCGCTTCCTGCTGTCTTTCCATCATCCGTTCCCCGGAAGAACACACCGTATCCGGTAGATACATCGGCATCGAACTCCATCACAAAATCCCCGTAGCTGACATTCCCCAGAAGAATCGATGTCGTCCACCAGTTTGATGCCGCCTGTGTTCCCGTGACCTGAAGCTTTCCGTCTACTACCTTCCAATCCCCGAATTTTCCATTGTCCGGCCCTGTTACTGTATACTTGTCTATGGTGTTTTCGGAAAAATCATCCTGCCACAGGACAGCATTGTTTTCTTCTGCCCTGGCGGGAACCGAAGCAGTTGCGGAGATCCTGCACATCGGCGCCGTAATCGATACTATAAAAGTAATAACAGATACCATGATCGATACTAATTTACGCATGAAATTGATCCTCCTTGCTGTTTTTTGTTATAACGCTTACACTAAGATTGTAAAAATTACATCTGCTGTTAAATGCTGCAAAGCCTACGCTTCCTTCTGTATAAGTTTGATCCGTGACAGATAATAGAAGCTCGTCTCCGCAAGCCACTGATAAATATTGCTTTTCCGCCTTTACTGTCAAGCTGCTTTTTTCCGCGATCTTTGTCTGAGCCTGCGCTAATATTTCTATTTTTCGATCGCATTTTATCAATTGCACCTTTCCCTTTGCGGAGACGGTAACGCCATACCCATTCCACCGTTCAGCTCCTGCTGCAGGATTAGAAATCCGAAACAGAAAGCCTGCTGCTCCTGTATCAGTAGAACACTTCAGTGTGAGCTGCGATACAAAGTCAGAATATTGACTATCCCGCAAAAGAACCTTGTCGCCATATGCCGGCTCAGCTGTGGAATCGATCTCAAGACAGTCATCTCGCCGGTTTATTGTAAAATCTCTAAAATAGCGATACTCACAAAAACGGTCATACTGCTTATGTGGCAGAAGCACCACATCCCTACCGGTTTCAATTCCTTTTTCACCGGACGGTACATCGATCGGTTCATCATAGGAGCCATTTAATTCAAACTGCGGCACGCCATCCCGTCCCCATTTCACTCTTGCAAGATTGACAACACGATTCCAACCACCCGGCAACTCTTTATTGCAGTCGAATTTGCTGTGAAACATCAGCCAATCCTCACTGTCATCCGGTGATTTTACAATACAGGCATGCCCCGGCCCCATAAGATCACCAGTCGCTTTCAAGATTGGCACATTTACTTTTTCCCATGAGCTGACATTCAGTGCTTCTTCCGGATTGTTACACTTCATATATGCAATACAGTACTCCGGAAGATGCGCCGCATTTGCCGAATACATCAGACCAACCTTTCCGTCCCTGACAATCGGAAACGGCCCCTCTGTGATCTGCCCCTCCCATTCGTATTGCGGTTTGGTCAGCAGAACCGGTGTACCTGCAATGTGTACAGGTGAGTCCATGGATGCCATATAAAGGCAGTTGCAGCTTTCCTGTTCTTCTTTTCCCATATAGAAGAAAATCAATTTCCCATCCGGCAGCTCCATAACGGTTCCATCAATACACATAGCTTCTCCAAGCTCCAGCTTTCCCGCAAAGCGATACGGTCCCAGCGGTTCATCGGCCTCTAATACAAACATACGGTGCGTATGCCAGTTGGCAATTCCACGAGCCTTCGCGCCGGCGTAATAGATATACCATTTGCCTTGTAAATGCCAGAGTTCCGGCGCCCATAAATCTGCCGCATCCTCTCCGTCTTTATTTGCGGTATATACGATATGCTCGATTCCCCGATCCGTCAACCGATCCGAAACGTATACGGCTATTCCCATAGAATCAGAAGTTTCTGCAACGGAATAATACCTGCCGTCATCCCCTTTGCAAACGAAAGGGTCCTGGCCTCCATAAATAGGATTATTAAATTTTAATGGCATAAAAGTGTTCAACTCCTTCGCTACATAGCTAAATTTCTCTGTCTTTTTCGCTTTATCACATGTAACAGGACGAACATCAATTCTGCCAACAGAAACATTGTCAGCGCTTCAACCACTATGATCATGAGCAAAACAGGAAGATTATCCGCAACATAATTCCGAATTCTTTTTATTGTGTTTTTCACAGGATTATGGTTCGGCTCCTGTTCTGCACCCGGATTCTGTTCCTGTGTTTTATCCCCTGACTTATTTTCGCTGCCCGGATTCTTTCCGATAGGTTCTGTACGATCACTATTACCATCTGTTTTGTTACCATCCGGTTTGTTTTCCGTATTCTTTATCGGAATATATAATTCGATATCATCTGCCTGAAATTCCACCTTTACAAGGGAGGCTGGCTTTGTCGTTATTTTTAATGTTCCAAACTCGGACTTGTCCGCTTCATAGCTTACCGGAACAACCTTATTTGGTTCCTGCCAACTGTTTCCCTTTGTCGGATCTTCGCTCCACAGCTCGGTAATATCAGAGATGACTGCCTTGTCAGTAGGCAGGTTGATGGTATAGGAAAGGTTTTTATCCAGGGAACGATTCAGGATAAACATACTTCCTTTTCCCGTACTCTCATCATAATAGACATTCACATCACCTTCATCTACATTCTCAATCGCCGGCAATTCCCCCACCGGCACGGAGCTGAATGTATCGCACCCGGAAATATCCACATCCAGCACATCGCTGCCTACAAGGTCGGAATACCACTTATATACATAGCTGGCGCAATTATTCCAATAATACTCATCTCCGCCGGTAACGGCTGCATATGTATTTGCACCAATCAGATTCCCGGCCGCATAATGATTGAGCAGCGGAAGGTAGTCTGCAGCGGAGACCTTGGGCTCCTCCAGCATTACATTGAGAACATCGGAAACAAAGAGAGAGGCTCCCAAGGAATTGGGATAGCTGCCGCCCACAGGTCCCCACTCGCAAATCTGAATGGAAATATCATCGGCATGCTCTCCACCGTATTCAGCGATGGTTGCTTTCTCCTCCTCCAGCAACGACTTCACCCAGCTTCCTGCTGCCAGAAAGCATTTCATACAATCTTCCGCTGACTCACCGTTTTTGTTATAATAGTAAGCATAGCCGATATGAACATCAATGAAATCAATTTTTCCTTTTAATGCATCAATTACCTGTCGATCCCAGTTCTTATTTCCACTCAACGGATGTGAGGCAGGCATTCCGATGATGCCAAGCTGGATATCTTTGTCACTGACAACATCCTCCCCAAGAATATCAAACAATTCTTCGCAAAAATTGATATATTCCAAGGGTGTTTTTTGGACCTTGATGCTTTCAAGATTCTCCAGCGGCAGACAAACCTCGTGTCCTATGGCAAAAGAATCCGTCAGCTTAAGCCACCCATTTTTCTTAATATATGCTATGTAATCTGCAGCTTCTTTTGGTGACCCGGTTCCCGCATTCAACTGTATGGTCGCCTTAATACCTGCTTTTTCACACAACTCATATAACTCGTCTACACCAAAGGTCACCTGAAACAGTGTGCCGTTTTCCTTGGAATATGTTGGAAAATCCTTCGAAAAGACATCAAGCTGCGGCGTGCGTTCTGAGACATCTCCGACAATATCATACCAATGGACATAATCCCCTTCCGTACCACCCGGATACCGTAGATGATAAATTCCGCTGGCGCGCACTTTATTAAGCATTACGGAATAAGGCTCGTTTTTTTCTGCATCCCAAAGACCGTAGCCGTCATCGATCCAGGAATCGTTCGCACCGAAAAGACTGGTCTTAACTGTATTGAGACTCTCATTTGTAATAGCCGCTGTGATCGAGGATGTCCCATTGGGACTGTCTTTGCAGCTAAGATCCACCGCTATCTG
>CAKSAI010000097.1 GCA_934434905.1 uncultured Lachnospiraceae bacterium
GACGCATTATCCGCCTACGCAGGTAAATATATCTGCGACAGCGACTTATCCGCCGAAAAAAAGACGGCAATGATAACTCAATGTCAAAGTTTCTTCTATCTCAATAGCATTCAGACGATTCAGTTGTTTCAGAATCCACTGAATATCATTTTCCTCCAGTATGACTCTGGGCGGCATGGCTTCCCTCAAAAGCCTATCAGACGGATATCCTGCACCAAGATATTGCAATAATTCCTTCAGAATAGCTTCGGTAAAGGTAAGATTGCATAGAGAACTCTCTTTCACAGCAGAATATTCAAAGGTATGCTTATCTTCCTTTCTGACAAATACAAGTGTTCCTCTCGAAAGCTTTTCCTTCATGCCATTAATATAATGCACCACACTTGGAGCCAGTATCAATACGATTTCATAATAATCGTGATAATGCATCTTCGCTTTCTCGTTGTTCATATAAACAATACGGTATTTAAACCCAATACGCTCATCGACTTCATCGCATGCTCTAAGACATACTGCTTCACCATTTTTCTGCATACTGTTTTCCTCCAGCTTAATAAGATTTCGCCGAATCAACGTAACCGTTCATGACTGTTACTATTCTCCCCAGTATTTGTCCGCTTGCGCCTCTGCTTTTTTCTTGCTCAATCCATAGATTTCGATCAGCTTCTGTACAGCAGCTCCTTTTGAACCCCCAAATTCCCGACATAGAGATACACAGGATTGGATCGCCTTATTTTCGGCTTCTTGAACCTTCTTCTCCGCTTTCTCAGCCTTCTTCTCTGCTTCTTCTCGCTTCTCTCTTTCCTCTCCCATCTGTTTCTCCACTTCTTCCACTTTCTTCTCCGCCACTTCTGCTCGCTTCCTGGCTTCCTCCGTATTCTTACGTTCTACCTTAATATCTACCTTCTCAAAATTCTCAAATAATTGTCCCATACGGCATTCCTCCACCAGCTCGATATACTCGTTGGCCTCCGCCACCGGTACTCCCATCTTCATCAGCAGGCCATGCATTGTATCCTTAATGATCGTAAGGATGTTCCCAGGTGTATTCTCCAGGATCTCATCCATCTTCTCCGGCGAGACCTGACGAAGCTGTGCAAAGTCCTCGGCACTCTGAACCTTATTGATCATCATCAGCAAGGACATCTCATCTCCGCGCGCCAGCAACTCCTCGTTGGAATAATCATGGATTCGGACTACCTGATAAGTAAAATCAGGAATGTACTTTCCAAGCTCTCCACTCTTCCAGATCCGGTCCTTCAGATTCAGATCTGCCGTCCACTTCCTCGTTCCTTCATAGTATACGATAGGCAGAATGGGCGGATAACGGAAGCCCTTCCGTTTGCGGCAACCTTCCTTCTTCTTCTCCATCTTCCTGGCATAATCATCCCAGATACATGTCATGTACTTTAAGAGCTGCATAGCGACATCGTAATCCACGTTGCTCTTATGATCCACCAGGGAGACGATGTACAGCGGCAGTGGCTCCCCGTCCTGCTCAAGCTCCGGGAGCAGAATGCGGTTCACAGAATCGGATTCAAATTCAATCCCCAGATATGCCTGGTACTGATCCGATACATCCTCGATATCCTCTGGACGGATATTCTTCAAGATCGGGATATCAACGTTGTCCTGCAGGAATTGACAGCACAATACCGGATTACGGAATATCTTCTTGCTGTTTGCATTCCTGACTGCGCCTGCTTCATTTTTCACGTCGCTGTCAATGATGATACTGCTGTTGCTGTTACTGTTGTTGCTGTTACTGTTGTTACTTTTCCTGTTACTGTTTTTGCTGCTTTTGTCCATTCGTTTTCCTCCTTCTCCTTGGACGTGTCCATGACAGGAGGAATGGTCTTTCCGCCTGTCTGCACAAATCGCTCATTCTCAGTGAACATTGGCGAAAAGCCAGATTTCTGACATTCGGGCTTCCTGATGGGAAACCGGAATGTGGAACACATTATGAATTTTAGAATTATTAATGTGTTTTTTATCTTTTGATGAAAAGAATATAACATATTTTTTTCGAAAAGGCAAGCCTTAAACGAACTTGACAGTGTAAAGTAACAGCTTAGCCCCGCCATTTGCAAAGGAACTTCACACCGCCAACCGCCGCAGACGCAGCAATATCTTCTTCTCCAGCCTGCTCACCTGCACCTGGCTGATTCCCAATGCCGCAGCCACCTGCGCCTGGGTCTTGTCCTGGAAGTACCGCTGCATGATCAGTTCCCGCTCCATCCCCTCCAAGGTCTTTAGTAGCTGCCCCAGCAGCATCTGATCCAGCAGCTCTTCATTCCGATCCTCCTTCTCCGGAAGGCGGTCCGCCAGACACGTCTCCTTTCCGTCCGCCTGATAGACAGACCGATAGATGGACTCCACCTCCACGTTGGCCTCAAGCGCCATCACGATTTCCTCCATCGCAATCCCGGTAGCCCCGGAGACCTCCTTAAGTGTCACCTCCCTGCCCAATTCCTTCATCAGTTGTGCCTCGACACCCTTGATCCTGGCGGCGCTTTCCTTCAGACTACGACTGACCTTGATCATGCCGTCATCCCGCAGGAAACGCTTGATTTCCCCTGTGATCATAGGAACTGCATACGTAGAAAACCGCACCCCGAAAGTCGTATCGAACTTGTCGATGGCTTTCATCAGCCCGATACTTCCGATCTGAAACAGATCCTCCATCTCATGTCCCCGGTTGTCGAACCTGCGCACAATGCTCCACACAAGACCAAGATTGCTTTTTACCAGTTGTTCCCTCGCTTCCTTATCCCCCTGGTGTGACTGCTCGATCAAAGCGATGGTCTCATCCATGTCCTATGCCTTTCCAATCTTCTTTTTCATGGTAACCCTGGTTCCCTGGCCGATACCGGAAGCCACCCAGACCTCGTCCATGAATGCCTCCATGAAGGTAAAGCCCATCCCGGAGCGCTCCAGCTCCGGCCTGGTGGTGTAGAGGGGTTCCCTGGCCTTGTCGACATCTGCAATCCCCCTGCCATTATCAATGACGCAGATCTCCACGTCCTGCTCCACCACCTGACAGGTGATCCATATCTTTCCCTCCTTCTGATCGTAACCGTGGATGATAGCATTAGTCACCGCCTCCGAAACCGCTGTCTTAACATCCGCCAGCTCGTCCACCGTAGGATTCAGCCCTGCGATAAAGGCCCCCACCGCCACTCTGGCAAACCCCTCATTTTCCGATTGGGAAGTAAATTCCATCTTCATTTCCTTTCGCACTGTCTCCTCCTCCTTCTCACTCCACGCTGATTAATTTATGTAAACCTGACACCCGGAATATCCGCTGGATCTGGCTATTCAGATGGATTGCCACAGACCGTCCTCCCGCGAATTGCAGGTTCCGGCACCGCCCCAGTATCACACCGATGCCGGAGCTGTCCATAAACACTGTTTTCTGAAAATCAAATACCAGGCTCCGCACCGGGTAACGGCTGATAAGGCCGTCCGTTTCCCGCCGGAGCTGCTCGGCAAAATGGTGATCTACCTCCATGGGCATCTGTATAAACAGCCTGCCTGTCTCACCTTCAAATCTATGTTCCATGATCCTCCTCCTTTTTCGGAAAATAACTTTTTGCAGAAAAAAAGACGCCAAAACAACGTTGACGTCTTTCGTAGTATATTCAATTTATATCCGTTCAGCCAGGCCGAATGGGCATGGGCAAAATCTTACTCCTCCGGGGTGCTTGTTCCCTGCCCCAGCTCCTCCAGGTACCGCTGCGCATTTGCTGCGCGCTCTGTTTCCGGCTTGAGTTCAATAATCTTCTGATAATAGGCAATGGCCTGCTCGTTCTGTCCGGCCTTGCGGTATGACTGCGCCAGATAGTAAACGGCATCCCCATCCTGGTAGGTCTCGTCCATATCCACCACCTTCTGCAGCTTCTCTACGGCCTCCTCATATCGGCCTCTCTGATAAGCACCGGAGCCCTCCTGATACAATATTTCCTTGTACCTGTCGTTGACCTGCGTGCTTATATCCTGGTAGATCTCACTGGTGGTTCCGGCGAGCAGCTGCGGATCCACGCTCGCCAACGCGTTTCCGGCGCCCTCATAATCCGACTCCGCAAATGCCTTATATGCAACCAGCACCTGTTCGTAGGCTGCCACCACACTGGCGCTTGTCTCCTTGTCGCTTTCCATCTGTGCCTTCTGAGCATTCAGCTCTTCGATCTGACCCTCCAGAGACTTGATGGTCTGGTTCTTGGTGCTGATGGTCTCACTGGCCTCCCGCACAGCCTGGCTGCTGTCGCTGACCGCCTTCTGCCGCACACTCGGCACCACCAGAAAGCAGGTGATCAGTACACCGACCACTACACCGATCACAATATTGAGAACGGTAGTAAACGTTGTATTATCCTTGAAGCCGACAGGATGGATGATGGTCTCATTGCCGCTCTGGTAAGCGATCAGCTCCTCCTTTTCCTTCTCCTTACGGCTGTTCTTCTTAGAAGGCAGCTCCCCGTGCAGCTGAATATTTACCTCCCGAAGATAGCGGAGCGTGGTGGTATTGTTTGCATCGATCCGCCCCGCATTGCGCAGGGATTTCTTGGCCAGATCGTACTTTCCCTCCTCCATATACAGGAGTGCCAGCAACTGGTGTCCCTTCACCAGTCTGGGATTCAACGCAAGCACTTTTTTTAACTGGATCACTGCCAGATCCTTGCTGCCCTGACGGCAGTACAGAAGCGCCTGGTTGTACTTCTTGATGGTCTGGTTCAATGAATCCAGACGGTTTCCATTGGACTGCACCGCCTGCAGGTATTTTTCCGCCACATTATCCTGGGGGCTTAAGTTCTTGCTGATAACCCATTCGCTCAGGGCATCCACAGTCTCGCCCATCTCAAAATACACAAGCCCCAGAAGATTCCTGGCCTGGATATTCATCTTATAGAACTTCAGACTTCGTCTGAGACTCTCCGCTGCACCAGAGAGATCGCGCACTCTGGCCCGCTCCAGTCCATCGTTATAATAAAGATTTGAAGTATGGATCAGCTTCTTATATAATTTAACATCCGCACCACAGGCAGGACAATGGCTCTCCCTGCCGAGGACTGCGCCGCACGCATAACATTCCATGGCATTTCCTTTCCGGTTCCAGGCTACTGGTTCTTCCTGGCTTCCTTCATCATCTCCTGCAAAATATCCGTCATGTCCGTAAGATCATGACTGTAGATTGCCTCCTCAGCCTCCTCTACCTCCAGGCTTGGCTGAAATCTCTTCAATTCCTCTTCAAAATTAATCATCCCTGCTGCCTCCTGTGATTTTCTTCAATTCTCCTACCAGATACAGAGATCCTGTGCAAAACAGCTTCTGCCCCGGCTTCTTGTCCGCCAGAGCCCGTGCATAGGCCTGCTCCGGTTCTTCTATCGTCAATATCCTGCATTCATTCTTATCTGTATAACATATCTGTCCCGGCGCTGCTTCCGACATCGCCCCGCCGCTTTCCTCCCGAAAGCATCGCAATAGCTCTGCTGTCTCCAACGCCCGCGGATTGCCGCTGATCTTCGTGAGGATGATCTCCTCCCAGTCTCCTTCATCACACAACAGATGGATCGCTTCTGAATAATTCTTCTCCTTCACCATGGAGAAAAGCAGTATTGACGGTCCCATCGTCACATGCTTCACTGCCTCCAGAAATGATTTCACTCCCGAAACATTGTGGGCTCCATCCAGATAAACATCCGCTTCAATCTCCTCCATCCGTCCGGGCCACCTGGCCGTCCGAAATCCCTCCCGAATCCCCTGATCCGTAATAGGCAGCACCGCCTTCAGCCGATTGGCCGCAGCCAGCGCCAGAGCGCCGTTCCTTGTCTGATACTCCGCAGGAAACGGAATGCGGACTTTATTAACATCATACCCACTCTCCAGTGAAAAATCAATGTTTTTTCCGTCGTTTAATAAAATCTTAATGTTATCCGGTAAGATTTCCTCCATAGGGGCGTGCCGACTGGCCGCCACACCGGCGATCACTGCTGACGCCTCCGGCTCGCTGCCGTCGAAGATCACCGGTACACCGGACTTGATGATCCCCGCCTTCTCGCCGGCGATAGCCGCAATAGTATCCCCAAGAATCTCCGTGTGCTCCAGGCTGATGGAGGTAATGATGGTCAGCAAAGGACAACTCACCACATTGGTGGCATCCAACCGCCCGCCAAGCCCTGTCTCCAGCACGGCACATGCCACTTTTTCCTGTGAAAAAAGCACCATGCCAATGGCAAAAATGTACTCAAAGAAAGTAGGATGGGCAAGCCCGTCCTTCTGCATGCGATCTACCGTCTCATGCACCACCCGCTCAGCCGCCAGAAACTGTTCCTTGCTGCAGGGCTTTCCGTCCAGCCGGAAGCGCTCCCGGATGTCCACAAGATGCGGTGAGGTAAACAACCCCACATGTACGCCGCTTTTCATCAGCACATTGTTTAAAAACGCACAGACGCTGCCTTTTCCGTTGCTCCCGGCCACATGGATCACCGGGAATCGCTCCTGGGGATCCGAAAGCCTGTGCAGGAATTTCCTGGTATGTTCCGGCTCATTCTTCTTCGTAAACTTCGGTATATCTAAGATGTAATTGACTGTTTCCTCGTAAGTCAAAAAATCACCACGCTGTCATAAAAGTATCTTTCACGAAACAACTGTCCGGGTCATGCCCGTTTTATTGTTTCATCCATCATACTTATTATAATAGAATGGTGATTTTATGCAAGTAAAAATCCTTGTATTTCTTGGCTTTTCATCGCAATATCAGCAAAGATACGACAGCAGGATTCGCACACGCCTTATCGCAACTGCTCAAGCCTTGCCAAAACCTGCTCCATCATCTGTCGGTACTTGGCAAGCTTCTCCTTCTCTTCCTGGATCTTGCTCTCCGGGGCTTTGCTGATGAACTTCTCATTATTCAGCATGCCTTCTGACCGGGCCAGCTCCTTCTCCAGGCGGGCTTTCTCCTTGTTCAGCCGTTCACGCTCCTTCTCGAAGTCCACCAGATCCTCCAGCGGGATATAGAGAACTGCGCTTCCGGTCACAACAGATACTGCATCCGATGCGATACCCGTCTTATCCGACTGCACCTGGATCTGGCTGGCTCCCATGAAGCCTGCATAGGTGTTTGTTAGCTTCCGGAAGGTCTCTGCATTCCTCTCATTCTCGCACACCACGTAGATGTGAGCCTTCCTGCTGGGCGGCACATCCATCTCAGCCCGGAGATTCCGAACGCCGCGGACAGCCTCCTTGATCTTCTCGATCATCTCCTCCTCTGCCGGATAGTTCCAATCGTCCCGGTAAATTGGCCAGGAAGACAGCATGATGGTCTCCTCCTCAGACTGCAGGGTACAATAGATCTCCTCGGTAATAAACGGCATATAAGGATGGAGCAGCTTAAGCGCCTGCGCCAGCACTGTTTTTAATGTCCAGAGTGCTGCATTGGCCGCTGCCGGATTCTCTTCCTTCTTATAGGTACGAGCCTTAGCCATCTCAATGTACCAGTCGCAGAACTCATCCCAGATAAAGTCATAGACCTTCTGCACTGCGATACCCAGTTCAAATTTATCCATATTCTCAGTGGCTTCCTTCGCCAGGGTATTCACACGGGAAAGGATCCACTTATCGGATGCCTCAAGCTCCTCCGGCTTCGGCTCATGAATCACACGCTTTGTGCCGTCCGCATCTTCCCCACAGAACGCGTCCAGGTTCATCATAATGAAGCGGGATGCATTCCACACCTTGTTGGCGAAGTTACGGCTGGCCTCCACCCGCTCCCAATAGAATCGCATATCGTTGCCGGGCGCGTTTCCGGTGATCAGCGTGAGACGCAGTGCATCCGCGCCGTACTTATCAATCACTTCCAGCGGGTCAATACCATTTCCCAGGGACTTACTCATCTTGCGTCCCTCTGAGTCACGCACCAGCCCGTGGAACAGCACCGTATGGAACGGCTTCTCGCCCATCTGCTCGTACCCGGAGAAGATCATCCGAATTACCCAGAAGAAAATAATATCATACCCGGTCACCAGCACATCGTTGGGATAGAAGTAATCGAGATCTTCCGTCTTCTCGGGCCATCCAAGTGTAGAGAAGGGCCACAGCGCCGAGGAAAACCAGGTATCCAGCGTATCCGGATCCTGCGTCATATGGGTGCAGCCGCACTTCGGGCACTTGCCGGGATTCTCTCTGGCTACCACGATCTCACCGCACGCATCGCAATAGTAGGCCGGGATCCGGTGTCCCCACCAAAGCTGTCTGGAAATGCACCAGTCACGGATGTTATCCGTCCAGTTGAAGTACGTCTTCTCCATACGCTCCGGCAGCAGCTTGATATCACCATTCTTTACAGCCTCCACTGCCGGCTTGATGAGTTCATCCATCTTCACAAACCACTGCTGCTTTATCATGGGCTCCACGGTAGTCTTGCAGCGGTCATGGGTACCCACGTTATGGGCATGAGGAACCACCTTCACCAGAAGTCCAAGCTCCTTCAATTCCTCCACCATCCTGGCTCTGGCCTCATAGCGATCCATACCCTGATACTTCCCGCCATTCTTGTTGATGGTAGCATCGTCATTTAACACATTGATCTCCGGCAGGTTGTGGCGCTTGCCCACCTCAAAGTCATTGGGGTCATGGGCCGGCGTGATCTTCACGCAGCCGGTTCCAAACTCCTTATCCACATAATGATCGGCGATGACCGGAATCTCCCGACCCACCAACGGAAGGATCAGGGTCTTTCCAATCAGATCCTGATACCGTTCATCCTCCGGGTTTACTGCTACCGCCGTATCACCCAGAAGCGTCTCCGGCCGGGTGGTGGCGATCTCCACGAAACGCCCCTCTTCCCCCTTCACCGGATAATTGATGTGCCAGAAGAAGCCGTCCTGCTCCTCGTGCTCTACCTCTGCATCGGAGATAGAAGTCTTACATACCGGACACCAGTTGACAATGCGGGATCCTTTATAGATCAGTCCCTTCTCATACAGCTTGATGAATACCTCCTGCACCGCATTGGAGCACCCTTCATCCATGGTGAAACGCTCCCGATCCCAATCTGCGGAGGAACCCATCTTCTTAAGCTGACGTATGATACGTCCGCCGTATTCTTCCTTCCACTCCCATGCCTTCTCAAGGAATCCCTCCCGGCCCAGCTCGTTCTTATCAATGCCCTGCTCCTTTAAGGCCTCGATCACCTTCACCTCCGTGGCGATGGAGGCATGATCCGTCCCCGGCTGCCACAGTGCATTATAGCCCTGCATACGCTTATACCGGATCAGAATATCCTGCATGGTGTTGTCCAGGGCATGCCCCATATGCAGCTGGCCGGTGATGTTTGGCGGCGGCATCACGATGGTGAAGGGCTTCTTGCTCCTGTCCACCTTCGCGTGAAAATACTTGTTGTCCTCCCATTTCTTGTAAAGTCTGTCCTCGATTCCCTTGGGATCGTAGGTCTTTGCCAGTTCTCTGCTCATTTTTTACTCCTTTCTGTGCTCTCTTTTGCGAATAAGCAAGACACAGGTTTCTTAGCTTAATCGTAAAAAATGCCCTTTGCAGCCGAAGCTGCAAAGGGCGTATAATCGCGGTACCACCTTTGTTATAAGGCAAACACATGCTGCCTTACATCTCTGTACCCTTAACGCGGGCTGTACGTGACATCCTACTTGATCTGTTCAGATGTCCGGTTCAAAAGCTACCTTCCACAATTCCTTCTTTAAGCGGCCTCTCAGCCGGTGAACCGCTCTCTCTGGCAAGGGTGACTGTGTACTCCTCTTTCTCATTACCTTTTTCCTATGCACTATATCTTAGAGAAAGATCTAAGAATTGTCAAGGAAAACATTTTTTAATTCTTTGTTTCCTCCTCCGAAGCAACCGAGAACAGGCGGTCGAACTTCACCTTCGCCCATTCCTTCTCATTCACCTCGAACTTCACATC
>CAKSAI010000098.1 GCA_934434905.1 uncultured Lachnospiraceae bacterium
ATCAGATTTATGAGTGGTTCCAGGATACCGCCCGGCAGGACGGCGCCGCACTGGATGCGTTTTGTGAAGCTTTTCAGAAAGGGGATGCTTCCGGTGTCCAGGAGAAGTTCAATGCATATCTGAAAAAGACCATCAGTATCCGGGACACGGCGGTGAGAAAGGATAAAAAGGAGAGCTTCTACCACGGAATTCTTCTTGGACTTCTGGGCTTCAAGGATAGCTGGAGCGTATCTTCCAATTCGGAGGCGGGAGAAGGCTACAGCGATATTTTGGTGGAGATCGAGGAGGAAGAGATCGGTATCATAATAGAGGTAAAATATGCTGAGAACGGTGATCTTGAAGCGGGCTGCCGGAAAGCCATGGATCAGATGGAAAAGAACAACTATGAGGAAGAGCTTGTGGATGCGGGGATGCAGCAGATCTTCAAGTTCGGCATTGCATGTTACAAGAAGCGGTGTAAGGTTGTGGTGGGACGGTAACATTTTACTTAGCAAAACAGAAAAGCAGGAGCCTTAGCTTCTGCTTTTCGCATTTCTGGTGCGCCCGGCGGCGCATTTACTACTTCCGGTTCTTTTTCATCATGCTTAAGATCATATCGGCCTTTCGGCGTTCGCCTTCCGGCATGCTCATCTTCAGTACCTCCACGATCAGATCTGTCTCCGAATTGTCGAAGGACACGCCTTTGTTCTGGGCAGCGGAGGAGGCCGCTGTCAGTGCGGACATCATATCCTTGGGCGTGGAACCGGGGTTCTGGTTGGCCATTTCCATCAGAAACTGTAGCTTTTCCGGCGAAATATTATTTAACTGTGGGTTGTTTAACAAAAGTGATGGATCCATGATAACTCCTTTTCGGGCTGTGTTATTGGAACGGAGTGCCGCCGGAGGAAAGCATCTGCATATAAATAAGCAGTTTGTCAATGACATCCTGCTCTTCCTTTGTGCAGAACTCTCTAAGGTCGCCCAGCAGCTTTATGGAGACAGCTTCTTTGTCCGCATCAGCAGAACACATCTGTATGGAAGGCTCCGGCTCCCGGAAGCTAACGATGGTGCGTGCAAGCTCCATAGATTTCACCAAGAGAACCAGTAAGCGCTGGCTTTGGCCTCCGGCATAGGGAATGGCAGCCTCCATCATCTGAAGCTGGCGGTCCCGGAACGAGAAATCAAAGGATGTGTCCGTATGTGTCTCCGGTTCCATAGCGTTACCCGTTTTTATTTATTGTATGAAGCGCGCAGGAAAAATATAACCGCATACACTGTTAGAGTATAGAGAAAGGAAGGAATCCATGGGAAGATTGATCATAGATGGAAACACGGTTTACGAGATTGATGAGGAATGCATGCGCAGGAAAGGGCAAAACGGCGCTCCTGGCAAAACAGGGCAGGAAGGAAGCACATCCACCATGAAGCAGGATACCGTGCAGGAGAATCCGAGAGCTGCGCGTGGCGGAGCGGTTCGTGAATCAAACAAGGGGAGAACCCCTTTTGGTTCTTGAACCATAAGATATTGAAATATCCGCACAGAAAAAGGAGTTGCAAAAGCAGCTCCTTTTTCGTAGAGACCGATTTCCGGTTCCGGGGAAGTACAATAGAAAGCACGTTTCGTGGGCTTTCTGTTGTCATGGACTACTAGCAGCCGCAGCCACCAAAGATACCATTGTTGCCGTTTCCACAGCAGGAAAGCAGGAGAAGGATGATTATGATATCGCATCCACATCCGTTATTTCCGCCAAAGATACCATTGTTGCCGTTTCCACAGCAGAAGAGCAGCAGGATGATCAGAATCATATTGCTTCCACATCCGTTATTGCCTTCGCATCCACATCCGCCACCACAATTTGTTGCAGCTAAATCACTCATTCTTAAGTCCTCCAAGATTTTGATTACAGTTTACTATATGGCGGAAACATGGCCATGGTGAGATGTTTGTGTAAAGAAAATGAAAAAAAAAAATAGCGGTATTGCTTTTTTTGAAAAAAGTGATATATTGAATTGGAGAAAATGGAATGGTTTGCAGATAGCGGAAGGCACAGGTGATACGATGAATGAGGTCATTGAAAAGCTGTATGAAATTGAAGAAAACGCTGTAAATATCATGAATAATGCCGGCCGATTCAAGGAAGAATGCCGCAAGCAGACAGAGGAGGCTCAGAAGAAGTTCGAGGAAGAACTGGAGCGTGAAACGGCTGAACGGCTGGAGGAGTCAAAACGCAGTCTGGACAGTGAAGCGCAGGCAAGGATCCGGGAGCTGGAGGATACATATCAGAAGCAGATAGAAGCGCTTGAGGAAACCTATACGGTTCATCTGGAGGAGCTTTCGGAGGATATCTTCCGGCGGATTGCAGGAGGTGCATAATATGCCGGGAACTTTATTGCATTACAGCGGCCTGGTCACCAAGACCAGATCCATGAGCGGCAGCCTGCTGACGAAAAAGGAGTTGGAACAGTTGACAGAGCTTGCAACGGTCAACGAGGCGATCCAGTATCTTCGCGGAACCAGAGGCTACGGTGCGGTCTTCCGGGGACGGGAGGAGGTTTGGCATCGGGGACAGGCGGAGGCTGTTATCACGGATTCACTGTACCGGGACTTCGAGCGGTTATACCGCTTCGCGGACGCCGGACAGAGGAAGCCGTTCCAATACATATTTACCAGATATGAGATAGATCAGCTTAAGATCTGTCTCAAATATTTTTTTCATGAACATATGGAAGAGAAAGAAATGTTCGTGGATGATTTCTTTGAGCGGCACACCCGGTTTTCTCTGGAACATTTAAAGCGGGCAGGTTCCCTGAAGGAATTTGAACAGGAGCTTGCGGGAACCGGGTATGAGCGTGTGTTTGCAAAGCTTCAGAATGCCGGAGCACAGAGCTACGTAGATTATGCCATGGCATTGGATATCAACTATTATACTACAGTATACCGCGATATCCGCAGGATGAAGCGTTCCGGTATGCGAAACCTTTTACTGGATATCTACGGAACACAGATTGACTGGTTAAATATTATGTGGATCTATCGTTCCAAGCGATTTTACAGTCAGAGTCAGGCAGAGCTGTTTGCTTCCCTGATTCCGGCAACGTTCCGATTACGAAAAGAGGAACTTCGCAGGATGACCGGGGCAGCAGACGTGCAGGAGCTTTTGAAGCATCTTGCAGGGACGGCCTACTTTAACGGAAAAGACGCGCTTATGAAGATGGAAGATGAGATATCCTACCGGAGGATTGTGGAGGATACTTACCGCAGGGTGAGTCGAAACTATCCGATGTCCATTGCGCCGGTTCTCACCTATCTCTATGAGAAGGAGCAGGAGATTGACCGCCTGACCTCCATCATTGAGGGAATCCGTTATCAGGTTCCGCCCAGGGAAATTAGAGATATTATACTATTGACTACTTAACACGGAGGAAGCAGCATGGTTGAAAAAATGAAATTGCTTCATATTACCGGTCCGAAGTACGATATCGACCGGGTAATGAAGCAGTATCTTGTAAAATATGACATACATTTTGAAAATGCCATGACAAGTCTCGGAAATATCAGTAATGTGCGCCCCTTTATCGAGACGAATATCTACCGGGACATATACAACAGCGGGAAAGAGCTGCTTGGCTATTTGGAACCGACAGATGAACTGGAGGATATGTCCATTGGAGCCGCCAGCGAGATCATCCGGGATGCCAGCGAGCATACGGAGGAGATTTTAAAGCGTCAGCGTGAGCTGACCAAGCGGAATCAGGAGCTTTCCGAATTCCTGAAGGCGATCTCTTATTACCGGAATCTGGACTTTGAGTTCAGTAAGCTTATGGAATTCAAGTTCATCAAGTTTCGGATGGGACGGATCCCCAGGGAGTATTATCACAAGCTGGAGGCATTTATCCAGGAGACACCGTATACGTTATTCTGCGAGTGTTACAGCGATGAGAACTATGTCTGGGGGCTCTACTTCGTCCCTTACATTCACGCAGCAGAGATGGATGCCGTGTATTTGTCCTTCCATTTTGAACAGATCTATGTGCCTGCGGACTTTGCGGGGACGCCGGAGGAAGGGTATGCGCAGGCAGAGCAGGAGCTGAAGGCGAACGAAGCCGAGATTACCAGACTGTCGGCAAAAATGTGCGAGATGCTAAACAGCAACCGCCTGGAGATCCTGTCGGCGTACCACATCCTGGAGGATTACTGTGAGAACTTTGAGATCCGCAAGATGGCAGCCTGCACGAAACCAAAGCACAAGGGAGAATATTATATCCTGTATGGCTGGATGTCACGCGAGGATGCCGAGGCGTTTCAGAAGGAAATCGCCGGAGATCAGAATATCCACTGCATTCAGGAGGCCGTGGATGGCAAGCTTAGTACCAGCCCGCCCACGAAGCTGAAAAATCCGAAGATATTGAAGCCCTTCGAGATGTTTGTGGAGATGTATGGACTGCCGGCCTACAACGAGATGGATCCCACGCTGTTTGTGGCACTCACCTATACGCTGATGTTCGGTATCATGTTTGGGGATGTCGGACAGGGCCTGGTACTGGCGGTGGGAGGATTCCTGCTGTATCGGATCAAGGGGATGCGGCTGGCAGGAATTCTCTCTCTGGCCGGAGTATGGTCCGTGGTATTCGGCTTTATGTACGGCAGTATCTTTGGGTTTGAGGACATTTTAGATCCAATCTGGATGCGGCCCATGGACAATATCATGGAGACATTGATGACGGCCATCGCCTTCGGCGGCGTGCTGATCCTCATCGCTATGATATTGAATATGATCAATGCCATAAGAGCCAGAGAGTATGGGCGGCTGCTCTTCAATCAGAGCGGCATCGCAGGCTTTATCTGTTATGGCTTCGCGGCACTCTGTATCGTATTATTCGCTACGGGACATCCGCTGCCTGCCGCGATCATTATGGGCCTGACCGTAGGGATTCCGCTGCTGATGATCCTTTTGAAGGAGCCGCTGGGAAACTGGGTAGAGAAGAAGAAGCCGATGCTCCCGGAGGGCAGCAAGGTCATGTTCCTGGTGGAGGCATTGGTGGAGTGCTTCGATGTGGTGTTGAGCTACGCCACGAACACCATCTCCTTCGTCCGTGTGGGCGCATTTGCGCTAAGCCACGCGGGAATGATGGGTGTGGTGCTGACACTGGCAGGGATGGAGAAGGGAACGCCGAACTGGATCGTAGTAGTGTTAGGCAACATCCTTGTGGCCGGGCTGGAGGGTCTTGTGGTTGGGATACAGGTACTCCGTCTGGAATATTATGAAATGTTTAGTCGATTTTACAAGGGCAGCGGTAAGCCGTTTGTTCCGTTTAATAAAAGGAGGAAAACATCATGACAACAAAAATTATTTTAGTAGCGATCTTAATCTGCAGTATTCTGATTCCATTCGGGGTGTATCTGTTTGGAAAGAAGAAGACGGGGGGCTTCAAAGCTGCCCTTGCCTTCAACGTGTTCTTTTTCTTCGGGACACTGGTAGTCTCGGATATTCTGCTTTTTAGCGGTAACGTGCAGGCCGCTACCGGCGAGGCAGCTGCTGCGGCTTCCGCGGATGGATGGCGGTATCTGGCGGCGGCGTTGTCCACGGGACTTTCTTGTATCGGCGCCGGAATTGCAGTGGCAAGTGCTGCCAGTGCAGCATTGGGTGCATTGAGCGAGGATTCCAGCATTATGGGCAAAGCATTGATCTTTGTTGCTCTGGCTGAGTCTATTGCACTGTATGGATTGTTGATCTCCTTCTCCATTTTAGGATAGGGGTGATCCTATGAAAATGTTTTTGATCAGCGATAACCGGGACACCTATACCGGTATGCGACTGGCCGGAGTGGCCGGCGTGGTGATCCATGAACGGGCGGAGGCGGAGCGGGCGGCTGCCCGTGTGCTTTCGGATCCCGAGATTGGGATTGTGCTGGTGACGGAGGTCTTGGGGCAGCGGTTTTCCGATATCTGGGATGATATCAAGCTGAACCGCAGAATGCCGCTGCTGGTGGAGATCCCGGATCGCCACGGAACCGGGCGTAAGGAGAACTTTATTACAGATTATGTCGGGCAGGCCATTGGGTTGAAACTGTGATGAGATGAGGAAGGAATCGTTATGGAGCTTACAGAGAAGCTGAATAGTTTTTACACCGCGTCTATAGAGGCGGCAAACAAGCGCAGCAGCGATGAGATTGAGGAATTTCAGGCCTCCATGGATCAGCAGCTGGAGGAGTTTAAGAAGCGGAAACAGGCGGAAGCGGAGCTTCGCTGTCAGGTGGAAGAGGAGAAGCAGAGGCGGGAGATTAACCGCCGGGTTTCCGAGGCTCTCATCCGGCAGAAGCGGAACTTAAGCCAGGTACAGCAAGCCAGGAAAGAAGTGCTTTTTGACCGGGTGCGGGAGAAGCTTTCGGCATTCCAGAAGACGGAGGATTATGACGAATATCTCCGTTCCAAGATCCGGATGGCGAAGGATTTCGCCAGAGAGGATGAGCTTATCATCTATCTGAATCCCTCGGACGCTGCGAAGAAGGAGAATTTAGAGCGGGAGTGCGGCTGTGTGCTTACGATAAGCCATGTAGACTTCGGCGGCGGAATCCGTGCGGTCGTGCATGCCAGAAATGTCCTGATCGATGAGTCCTTTCAGACAAAGCTGAAAAAAGAATGGGAGAATTATACCATATGAATACAACTGGAATAATTTACAGTATCAACGGGCCAATCGTCACCATCCAGGGGAATCCCGGATTTCGCATGGCGGAGATGGTATATGTGGGTACAAACCGCCTGGTAGGAGAGGTTATCCGCCTTTCCAGGGAACAGACCACCATACAGGTATTTGAGGAGACAACGGGTCTTCGACCAGGGGAACTGGTGGAGGGCGAGGGAAAGGCTCTTAGTGTGACACTGGCACCGGGAATCCTTACGAATATATTTGATGGCATTGAGCGGCCCCTTCGGGCCATCGCCCAGGTGGGAGGAGCTTTCATTCCACGGGGTGTCAATGTAGAGCTTCTGGATCGCTCAAGGCTGTGGGATACGAAGATCACGGTAGCCGTTGGTGATACGGTCTATCCCGGAACGGTCATCGCAGAGGTACAGGAGACTTCTGCCATCACTCACCGGGTGATGATCCCGCCGGATGTACACGGTATTATCGTGCGGACTGTCATCAATGGAAAATACACCATTGATGATGAGATTGCGGTTCTTCAGCTGGACGATGGCAGCGAGAAGAGTCTTACCATGACCCAGCAATGGCCCATCCGTGTGCCACGTCCGGTAAACCGCCGTTTCCCGGCAGACCGTCCATTGGTAACAGGACAGCGGATCTTAGACACGCTGTTTCCCATTGCAAAGGGCGGAACAGCGGCCATTCCCGGAGGCTTTGGCACCGGGAAAACCATGACCCAGCACCAGCTTGCCAAGTGGTCGGACGCCGATATCATCATTTATATCGGTTGTGGGGAACGGGGAAACGAGATGACCAACGTACTGGAGGAATTCTCGGAGCTGACCGATCCCAAGTCCGGAAACCTTCTGCTGGATCGGACGGCACTGATCGCAAACACCTCCAATATGCCGGTGGCGGCCAGAGAGGCCAGCATCTATACCGGTATCACGTTGGCAGAGTATTACCGTGATATGGGCTATCATGTGGCGATCATGGCGGATTCAACCTCCCGGTGGGCGGAGGCACTGCGGGAGCTTTCCGGCCGTCTGGAGGAGATGCCGGCGGAGGAAGGCTTCCCGGCATACCTGGCATCCCGGTTGTCTGCCTTCTATGAGCGGGCAGGCTATGTGGAGAATCTAAACGGCAGTGACGGCAGTGTGACCATCATCGGGGCAGTGTCGCCACAGGGCGGTGATTTCTCGGAACCCGTGACGCAGAATACCAAGCGGTTTGTCCGCTGCTTCCTGGCTCTGGATAAGTCGCTGGCCTATGCGCGCCATTACCCGGCTATTAACTGGCTTACCAGCTACACGGAATATTTGAACGATCTGGCCCCCTGGTACAATATCCATGTCGGTCAGAACTTTATCTACTGCCGGAACGAGCTTTTGAATATCCTTACCACCGAGAGCAGGCTGAACGAGATCGTGAAGCTTATCGGCAGCGATGTTCTGCCGGACGATCAGAAGCTGGTGCTTGAGATCGCCAGGGTTATCCGTCTCGGCTTCCTGCAGCAGAACGCCTTTCACCCGGAGGATACTTACGTTCCTATGGAGAAGCAACTGAAGATGATGGAAACCATTCTTTACCTCTATGAGAAGTGCAGGGCGCTCATTGCCATGAGCATGCCTATGGCATTGCTTCAGGAGGATCCCATCTTCGAGAAGGTAATCGCGATTAAATATGAAGTAGGCAATAAGGAATTATACAAATTTGATGAATATCATACCATGATCGATACATTTTACCAGAAGATCCTGGAGAGTAACGCATAGGAGGAGAGGCATATGGCAATCGAATATTTAGGTTTAAATGAGATCAACGGACCTCTCGTAGCGGTGGAGGGCATACAGGACGGCTTCTATGAGGAAATGGTGGAGTTTACCGTGTCCGGCAATCAGCGGAAGCTGGGAAGAATCGTGGAGATCAGCAAGGACAAGGCGCTGATACAGGTATTTGAGAGTACGGATGAGATGGCTCTTGACAATACACACACGCGGCTGACCGGGCATCCCATGGAGCTGGGGCTTTCCGAAGAGATCCTGGGCCGTACATTCAATGGACTGGGCGAACCTATCGATGGTCTTGGAAAGATCAAGCCGGAGTGTATGCGGGACGTCAACGGGCTGCCCTTAAATCCCTGTACCAGAGAATATCCCAGAAACTATATTCGAACCGGAATCTCTGCCATTGATGGGCTGACCACGCTGATCCGTGGACAGAAGCTTCCAATCTTCTCCGGGAACGGGCTGCCGCATGACCAGTTGGCGGCCCAGATCGTGGAACAGGCGTCCTTGGGAACGGATTCCGATGAGAAATTCGCCATTGTATTTGCCGCCATGGGCGTCAAGTATGATGTGGCAGAGTTCTTCCGCAGAACCTTCGAGGAGAGCGGTGCCAGCTCCCATGTGGCCATGTTCTTAAACTTAAGCAACGATCCGGTGGTGGAGCGGCTGATCACACCGAAGGTGGCCTTGACAGCCGCAGAGTATCTGGCATTTGAGAAGCATATGCACATCCTGGTGATCCTTACAGACATGACAGCCTTCGCGGAGGCCATGCGTGAGGTGTCCTCCCTGAAGGGAGAGATCCCCAGCAGAAAGGGGTTTCCGGGTTATCTCTACAGTGAACTGGCAGCGATCTACGAGCGTGCCGGGATCGTGAAGGGGGTGGATGGATCTGTGACCCAGATTCCCATCCTGACGATGCCGAACGATGATATTACGCATCCCATCCCGGATCTGACCGGATATATCACAGAGGGACAGATCGTGCTGGAGCGGTCGCTGCACCAGAAGAATATCTATCCGCCCATCAACGTGCTGCCGTCCCTGTCCCGGCTTATGAAGGACGGAATCGGGGCGAAATATACCAGGGAGGACCACCAGGACGTAGCCAATCAGCTGTTTTCTTCCTATGCCAGAGTAGGCGAGGCCAGAGATCTGGCCAGCGTTATCGGCGAGGATGAGCTGTCGGCGGTGGATAAGAAGTATCTGGAGTTCGGGACGGCCTTTGAACGGGAGTTCGTCTCCCAGGGGGCAACGGAAAACCGGAGTATGGAGGAGACACTGGACATCGGATGGAAGCTTTTGCATATCCTGCCGAAGGAAGAACTGGACCGTATCGACACGAAGATTTTGGAAAAGTATTGGAAATAAGTTTAAGCTTTTGTGAACAGATAACGTAGTACCTCTTCGAATGGAACATTTGTCTAAGCGAACCTTTTAGCAGAGGCGTTTTTAGCGGAGATGAAATCCAGCCCTTACGGAGACTTAGGCG
>CAKSAI010000099.1 GCA_934434905.1 uncultured Lachnospiraceae bacterium
CTTCACCTTATCGATCGCCTTAATCTCGTCCAGCACCTCATCGGTAATGATCGGAACCCCGTCCGGGATTCCATTATATTCTATCTCATAGGAAGAATCGCCCTTGTACATCTGTACCGTCACGCTATTGTCTCCTGCACCGATGAGATTCTGCTTGATCTGCTCGTTGGTACCTTTTATGGTAGAAACAATGGCTATGATGGATGCAATACCGATGATAATACCAAGCATGGTAAGGAACGAACGCATCTTATGAGACCATATTCCCTGAAAAGACAGTCTGATATTCTCTAACATAATCCGTTTCCTCCTTAATGATACATAATATCGTCGATATAGCCATCACTGTCATCGGATTGATCCTTGACCTTCACGCCTTCTCTGGCAGTCTTCCCATACGGAAAAGCGATACGATCCTCCAGTGTCAGCCCGGATTTGATCTCGATCGCTCTGCCCCAGAGTTTTCTTCCGGTCTCTACATACTGCTTCACCAGCCGACCATTCTCGTCAGCCTTAAGTACATAGCTTCTGCCGTCCTCTTCCCGTACATAAGCTTTTTCCAGATAGATAGCGGTTAAGTTCTCATCGGAGTATCTGGCATTCATCGTCAATTCCACATACATGCCGTTCTTCAGTCCCTCGGTATCCGCAATATAGGCGATGTAGGGATAATAAGAGACATTTGGATTCCCGCTCCCATAGCTGTTGCTTCCATCGCCTGGATAGAGCGAGATCTCCTGTATCGTTGCCACGAAGCTTGCACCGGTATCCCAGGAGTTTGCATATACCACCTGACCGATTTCTACACTCTGAAGCTGGAATTCGCTTAAGTATCCTGTCACATACAGACCCTCGGAACCGGAAACCGTAAGAAAAGCCGTGCCGTCCGTGGGTGGATTGTTCTTATCACCCACCGTCTTAACCACACCGTCCACGGTTGCCAGCACCACGCCGTCCGCCGCCACCTTCTTCATCTGATCCAGTGTAAGCTGCGCTCTGCGCTTCTCAAGATCCAGATCCCGCAGCTCCTTCTCCTTGGCCTTGATAGCCGTGGCAAGCTCCGCAGCCGTATGACCTTTCGGCACATCCATCGCATCCCCGGTCTCCCGGCTGTCCGCCGGATCCTCTTCGGTGTCATACGTCGGATCCTCTTCGCCGTCATTTTCCGAATCCGAATTCTGGTCTGTCTTTGGATCTCTGCTTTGTTCCGGGATCGGTGTCTCCTTTTTCAGCCTTTCCAGTTCCCGCTTAGCCAGTGTGATCTTATTGTCGATGGTCTGAATCTCCAACTCCTGCATCTCCAGCTTCAGACTGGACAACGTCATGTCATAGGCCATCAGCTTATCTCCGGTCTTGACCTCCTGCCCCTCCTTAACGTAGACCTCCAGAACCGTCTGACCATCCATCAAAAATACATCCTGGTAATAATCGTTTGTCACCATCCCATAGCTGGTTACTTCACCCTCAAAGCCCCTCTGGTTCAGCCGTTCCACTGACTGTACCTGAGCTGTCTGCTTATTCTTCCGCTGCCACAGATACGCGGTGACAACTCCCGTAAGGATCAGGGCGGCCACCAGGATTGAAACTACTGCAACCATGATCTTTTTCTTCTTATTCATCCTGCGCCTCCTTGCTGCCTTCCTCCGAAACTACGCCGTCGATGATATGTATCACCCGCTTCGCACAGGAAGCGATCTCCTTATCATGGGTGATCATAACGATGGTAACACCCTCTTCGTTCAGCTTCTCAAACAGCTCCATGATCTGCTGGCCGGACTTACTGTCCAGCGCACCGGTGGGCTCATCCGCCAGAAGGATCTTGGGATTATTCACCATAGCTCTGGCGATTGCCACACGCTGCTTCTGGCCGCCGCTCAATTGCGTCGGCTTAAAATTCGCGCGATCAGAAAGCCCCACACGTTCCAGTGCATTTGCCGCACGCTCCCGTCGTTCCTTCTTCTTCACCCCGGCATAGCTCAGCGGAAGCGCCACATTCTCCAGAGCGCTCTGCCTTGGAAGCAGATGGAAGCTCTGAAATACAAACCCGATGCTCTTTAGGCGTACATCCGACATATCCTTATCCTTGTATTTTAAGATGTCCTCCCCGGCCAGCAGGTAGGAACCGGAGGTTGGGCGATCCAGACAGCCGATGATATTCATCAATGTAGTTTTTCCGGAACCGGAAGGCCCCATGACCGCCACATATTCGCCCTTCTCCACCTGGAGGGACACATCCTTCAGAACGGGAACCACCAGCTTATCCTGTTGATAATCCTTGTATATTTTTTTCAGATCAAGTATCATTCGGACACCTCCGACATATTTCTGACAGTCGGCTCACCCTCATACAACGCCTCCACGGGATACGTTATATAGTCATCCTTCGTCAGACCGGAAAGAATCTGATAGGTATCCGTATCTTCATTATATTCGCCAACTTCCACAGTCCGCTTCTCCAGCCGACCCTTCCCGTTATCCGCCCAGACATAGCTTCCGGAATCATCCGTAATCAGATAGCTGCCGTACAGCCAGATACCATCCCGCACTTCCGCCTGCCCCATATCCATCTCAATATAGACATGCTGCCCCAGGATCAGTCCGTCTGTACTTGTCAGTTCAATGTAAAAGAAATACTTTGTGGCCTTGTCACCCATGGATTCTTCATAATAGGCATTATTGTTATTATTATCCTTGGCCTCTTTCTTGGTATCTACCTCCTTGACCGTTCCTGTCCAGGTCTGGCTCTCATCCACCCTGGAACGAAGGATCACCGGCGTGCCTTCCGTGATCATCCTGATATTCTGCTCATTCACGGTACCCTTCACCCGATACTCCCCGGTGGCAAGAACCGTCATAAACGGTAATTCTTTTCCGGTGTAGGGATCGTATCCGCTCTCGCTGATACTCTTAACCGTGCCGGCGATCTCACTCTTGATCACTGCATTATCTAAGGAAGCCTCCTTCCGCTGGATCTCCACCTTCTTGCTCTCCAGGTTGTATTCCGCCTGTTTGATGGAGATCTGTATCGTCTGAATCCGGGTTGTGTACTGGAACTTGTCCTCGCCGAATGCCTGTTCGCGTTCCTTCTTAAGATCCGCAATCTGATTGTTATAATCGGTGATCTCGTTGCCGATGCTCTCCAGCTCCAGCTTCGCCTGGGCGATCTCATCCTTGATGGAGGCGGTATCGTACTCAAATAGAGGCGTTCCTGCTTCCACCTGATCCCCTTCCTTCACAAATACCTCTTTCACCGTCTTATCCGCGCTCTTCTTAACCTCCCAGGTTTTCTGCGGCTCCACCACGCCGGAATAGCGGTTCTGCACTCCGCCGCCTATACCGGTCACCGCAGCAACAGACTCCACGAAGATCTTATCGCCGCCACGCTTTTCCCCTGCCCCACGCAGGAGAAGCCACGCTCCCACAACTACCGCCACGACCACCAGCACGGCCGCGGCAACAATGATACTGATTTTCTTCTTACTCATCGTCTGCCTCCTCAAAAAATTCAAAAAAATGGTTGTGTACATCTCCATCTTCTTAAATTTCTATGAACCGTTACGAAATGCTCCGCTATCGGCAGCTCAGATCAGCGGGTACTTCTGCGTCAGTTCCCGAACGATGGCCTCCGCCTTCCCGGTACCTGCCTCGCCTTCCTTGATCATCACTGCAATGGCCTCCGCCACAAGATCCATATCCGCAGTATGAAAGCCTCTGGAGGTAACTGCAGGAGTTCCCAGCCGCACGCCGCTAGTCACAAAGGGCGACTTGGGATCATTGGGAATGGTGTTCTTATTACAGGTGATGTTGACGGAATCCAGAAGCTTCTCCACTTCCTTCCCGGTGAGTCCGTAGGGAGTCAGATCCACAAGCATCAGGTGATTGTCCGTGCCGCCGGAAACCAGCTTGATTTCCCGGCTCATCAACCCCTTTGCCAACGCCTGTGCATTGTCAATGATCTGCTGCTGGTACACCTTGAAGCTGTCCTCTAAGGCCTCCTTGAAGCAAACGGCCTTCGCAGCGATCACATGCATCAGGGGGCCGCCCTGTATACCCGGAAATACCGCTTTGTTGAAGTTAAACTTCTCCGCTGCTTCCTTATTGGCAAGGATCATACCGCCTCTCGGCCCGCGCAGCGTCTTATGGGTAGTAGTCGTAACCACATCCGCATAGGGAATCGGGCTTGGATGAAGGCCGGCCGCCACAAGTCCCGCAATGTGCGCCATATCCACGAACAGGTAAGCGCCAACCTTATCGGCAATTTCCCGGAACCGCTTGAAATCAATGATCCTGGCATAGGCGCTGGCACCCGCGATGATCATCTTCGGCTTACACTCCAGGGCGATCCGCTCCACCTCATCATAATCGATGAATCCCTCGTCATTGACACCGTAGGGAACGATATGGAAATAGGAGCCGGAGAAGTTCACGGGGCTTCCGTGAGTCAGATGTCCGCCATGGTCAAGGTTCATGCCCATCACGGTATCACCGGGCTTTAACATGGCAAACTGTACCGCCATATTGGCCTGGGCCCCGGAATGGGGCTGTACATTAGCATAATCGCAGCCAAACAGCTCCTTGGCCCGCTCGATTGCCAGATTCTCCACGATATCCACGCACTGGCAGCCGCCGTAGTAACGCTTGCCGGGATAACCCTCCGCGTATTTGTTCGTCATGGGACTTCCCATGGCTGCCATAACAGCCTTGCTTACCCAGTTCTCGGAAGCGATGAGCTCGATGTGCGTATTCTGCCGCTCCATCTCGGCAGTGATTGCCGCAGCAACCTGCGGATCTGTGGTTCTTACCTCTTCAAATGAATACATGTTTCTTCTGTCCTTTCTGTTATTTTATTCCTCTCCCAGCTTCATGGCGACAAAGATGCCAACCGCCAACGCCACGATACCGGTGAGCACCGACACAACGTTTATTGTCCCAAACTTACCCATCATCAGTATGCCAATGGGGGAGGCCACGATCAGTCCGATGATGGCCCAGTACGCCAGCAACGGCCATTTTTCAAATACAATCTCAATAATCTTAGCGATCACAAAGATTCCTACAACCACACCGATTCCAAAGGGAACCAGGATCCCGCAGTCAGCCAGAACACCCTTCACATCCAGCGCCAGAACGTGATCCACAAACTGATTGATGGTACTTATAATCGGTGTGTAATAACCCATGATCATCAGAACCATGGAGCCGCTGACACCGGGGATGACCATGGTGGCAGAAGCAATCACGCCAACACCAAATAACTTAATGGCATTCAGAAGGCTTACGGTAAGCACCACATCGCCGCCGCTGCTTCCTTCCAGAGCGGCACAGCCGACTACCAACGCGAAGAACAACACGAAGGCAATGACATAGCCTACCTTAAAGCCAGCACCCTTCACCTTCTTCCCGATGGCAGGAAGGCCACCCAGGATCAGGCCGATGAAAAGCAGATTTGTCTGCAATGGAACCACGCGGAACATGTACTCAATAAGCCGGGCCACGCCCACAATGGCGATCACGATTCCGATTCCGATGGGAATCAATATCTTCATGCTCTTTTTGAATTCTGAGAAAAGATGTGTCACTGCATGAATGATCTTGTCATAGATTCCCATGGATACCGCCATGGTTCCGCCGCTGACGCCGGGGATAATATTGGCAATGCCGATCACCGCGCCCTTTAAAATACTCTTGATCATAACACTCTCCTATCTTCGTCTGCTGTTTTATAGTGTACAGGCAGTATGTCCTTTCTGATTTCAGGCTGTCTCACGCGCAATGTAACGCCGCAGGAACTCCAGCAGCACATCCATCTCCCTGTCCGTTCCAATGCTGATCCTTAAGTAATTGTCGATCCTCGGCCTATCAAAATACCGGACATAGATCCGTTCCTTCTTAAGCTCCTCAAACAGCTTCTTTGCACAAAGCTTCGGATGCGTCGCAAAAATAAAATTACTCTTGGAATCCGCAAATACAAATCCCATTTTACGAAGCTCTGTCTTCACCCGCTCCCTGGTATGTACGATCTTGTCCACCGTCTCCTTAAAATACGTCTCATCCTTCAAGGATTCCACGCCCAGACGCAGTGCTGTCATGTCCATGGTATAGGAGTTGAAGGAATACTTCACATCATTGAGATACCGGATCAGACCGGGCTGTCCAAAGGCACAGCCGATACGCATACCAGCCAGACTCCTGGACTTGGAAAAGGTCTGAACCACCAGAAGGTTATCATACTCCGGGATCAATGATACCGCAGAAGCCCCTCCGAAGTCAATATAAGCTTCGTCGACGATCACCACAACATCACGATTCTTAGCAAGAATTTGACACAGAGTGTCAAACTCCTCCTCCACACCGGTGGGGGCATTGGGATTGGCGATCACGATTCCCCCGTTTTCCTTATAGTAGTCCTCCTTCCGTATGCGGAACTCCTCATCCAAAGGCTGGCGCTGGTACGGAATGCGGTACAATTCCGCCCACACATCATAAAAAGAATAGGTGATATCCGGAAAAAGTATCGGTTTTCCACTGTTGAAAAAGGTAAGAAAGGACATGGACAACACATCATCAGAGCCAACACCCACAAATACCTGCTCCGGTGCAAGGCCGTAACGCTTCGCCAGTGCATTCACCAGCACAGAGGCAGTGGGATCCGGGTACAGGCGTAGCTGATCCGCCGGAAGCTCCCGCAACGCCCTGGCTACTCCCGGCGCCGGAGGATATGGATTCTCGTTGGTATTTAATTTGATCATCCCCGGCTGGTTCGGCTGTTCTCCCGGCACATAAGGGATGACTTTTCGCACATTTTCTTCCCAATTTGACATTTTCATAGCCCGTACTCCTCCGCCAATTCCGCAAACGCCGGGAGGGAACGCTGAATCATCTCGTAAGGCACACAGTAAGCGATCCGCACATACCCAGGGCAGGCAAAGTTCGTGCCATTCACCAGCATGATGTGATGACGCTTCGCCACTTCTACAAAATGCTTCTCGTCCGGCTCCGGCGATTTCACAAACAGATAGAAGGTTCCCTCCGGCTTCACGCAGGTAAAGCCCAGCTTCACAAGCTCGCCGTACAGAAGCTTACGGTTCCTGTCGTAGAATTCCACATCTGTCTTCTCATCCAGGCAGCGGGCCACCGCCTTCTGCATCAGAGACGGCGCATTGACAAAGCCCAGAACACGGTTCGCGATGGCGGTTCCCGCGCACACCGTCTCGAAATCCTCCATCTCATCCGAAATCACGATATAGCCGATACGTTCTCCCGGAATGGAGAGGGATTTGCTGAAGGAATAGGTGATAAAGGTATTCCGGTAATATTTTGTCAGAAACGGCGCTGTCTTCCCGTCGTAAACGATCTCACGGTAAGGCTCATCGGAGATCATGTATATCGCATGACCGTACTCCTGCTGCTTTCTCTCCAGCAGTGCTGCTATCTGCCGGATGGTATCCTCTGAATAGAGTACCCCGCTGGGATTCACCGGATTGTTGATGATGATCGCCTTGGTCTTTGCGGTCAGCTTACGCTCCATATCCGCAAGATCCGGTAAAAAGGTCTCGTAATCCGGCTTCACCTCCACCAGCACTCCGCTCCAGTTGCCGCAGTAGTTGCGGTATTCCGTAAAATAAGGGGCAAACACCATCAGTTCATCTCCCGGATCCATCACAGCCCGCAGGATCACGTTAATGGCGCCTGCAGCTCCCACAGTCATGATGACATTCTTCGCACCGAAATTGGTGCCGAATCGCCGGTTCAGGTTCTCCGCTACGGCCTCCCGCACCTGGGGATATCCTGAATTATCCATATATCCGTGAAGATTCAGCGAATCCTCCTCCCGGATCACATCCAGCATCGCCCTGGTGAAGGCTTCCGGCACCGGAGTGCAGGGATTCCCCAGACTGAAATCATAGACATTCTCTGCTCCGATCTTCTCTGCCAGCAGCTTTCCCTCCGTGAACATGGCACGGATGGCTGAGCTGTTTTTCATATCCTCTAAGATCTTTTTTGAAACCATGATATTCCCTCTTTTCCTTGTAGCTTTATTTTCTGTAGTTTTTCTATAGTTTATTCTGTGGTTTATTCTGTGGTTTACAATCCGGCCGACTTCTTTTCCGGGTTCTGCTTGTCGCTTTCCGGCGGGGCAGTGGCCTGCTGCTTCTCCTGCTCAATTACCAGACTGGCGTAGGCCGCCTCTGCACTGGTAAGTGCGTCATAATTCTTCACATAACCCTTGCCCATCTCATTCAGGTTGTCGTAGGCCGTCCTGGCGGCCTTTATCGCTTCGCTGCTGTCAAGGGTCACGCTCCCGATGGCTTTAATAAGCTTTGTCACCTCAGCCGCCGCATCCTGCGCCAGACCCTTGGCGCTCTCTGTGCCGGGCAGCTCATAGACAAACACGGCATCTCCCGTCTTGAGATAGCTGAAGAGCTTCTTTGCCGCACTGTAAGGCATATTGATGCAGCCGTGGGAGCCGTTGGTCTTGTAATTATTCCCGCCAAAATCCCTGCGCCAGGTAGCGTCGTGGAAACCAACGCCGCCGTTGAAGGGCATCCAGAAGGTTACCGGTGTCGCATAATCCGCTCCCCGGAGAACCTTATCCTTCTGGGTATAGGTGACAGAATATGCTCCCGTGGGAGTGACGCGGTTCTTCGCCACATCTCCGGAGACAAAGTCCGTCTCCAGGATCAATTCCCCGTCCTTGTAGAAAAACATATGCTGGGCTGTCAGATTGACCTCCGCATAGGTATTGCCATAATCCTTCTCGCCGTGACTCTTCGCCGTCTGCTGATAGACCGGCTCTCTGGTCACCTGCTTTCCTTCCCGGATATCCGCCATCAACTGTTCCCGCTCTCCGTCCGGATCTACGTACCAGCCATATTCGTTGCGCTTCAGTGTCACCGGTGATCCGTAAGAGGTCTGAAAGCTTCTGATTTTATAAGCGGTATTAAAGCTTTCCCCGAGCTTCTTCACGAATTCGGTTGCCTTGCCCTCGTCGATCGCTACCGTATGCTCCTCTGTAACACCAAGCCAATCACCAATGGTCTCCCCGCTCAGCACCACCCTGGTACTGCCTGCCTCGTAGGTAATCCCGGCCGACGCATAGGAATTCATCTCCTTCTGCAGCGCCAGAAGCTCCTCACTGTCCGCCCGGAACCTTGGGTTCACATAACATCCGCTGTCCTCAAGCGACAGACTTTCCTGAAGATTCACCACCGTTGTGTGCAGCGCCTCCTGAAAGGCCGTCTCATCCAGCAGATTTCCTTCGTCCTCCGGCACGATCTCAAAACCAACGCCTTTCTTATATTCTGATATGTACGCATCCTTCGGCTCCCGGCTGCTCTCTGCCTTCAGGCACACAAGACCCGCTACCGCCTCTTCAAACCTGGTCTCATCATAACTCACCATGGCCTCAATTTCAATACGCGTGCTCTTAAATATCGAAATGATCCATCCAAAGCCGCTGCGCTTCTTCAGTTCACGGGTAAGGCTTCCATCAAACCTCGGCTCCAGCCCGATATCCGCGCTTTTCAGGATCTCCTCACCGCCGCCCCGCTCTTCCAGGCGTAGCTGATATCCATCGATCTCTTCGGCAATAAGCTTCTCCACCTTCGCTACGCTTCTGCAGGAGCCCTTCACGCCATTGATCGTGGTTCGGAACCAGAAATGATTGTTGAAAAATAAACTCAGACCCAGATATACAATGGCCAGAAATGCCACGATAAGTCCGGCGATCCCAAGTATCGCTTTCTTCTTTCCAAATCTCTCTACAAGCTTCATATGTAAGATTCCTTCCTCAAAATTCAGGCTACCATCTCGACTAACGTCTCGCTGG
>CAKSAI010000100.1 GCA_934434905.1 uncultured Lachnospiraceae bacterium
ACGTATTGTCGTGGAAGGCAAGAAGGCGGCAATAAAACGCTTGCTTTTTTTCGGATACTGTACTATGATAAGAAAGCCCACAGCGCAGAGGAGGAATCCCTGCGACTTGCCGGGGCGGAAAAAAATAAAACTTCATAAAGAAAGAGAGGAAAAGACTATGAAGAAAAAAGGTACCTTATATCTGGTACAGATGGCACTTCTGGTTGCTATCATCGTCTTGATGGCTTTTACCCCGATTGGTTACATCAAGACATTAGGGCTTGAGATCACGCTGATCGTTGTGCCGGTGGCGGTGGGAGCCGTACTGCTGGGGCCGGCGGGAGGAGCCGTCTTAGGAGGCGTGTTCGGGATCACAAGCTTTATCCAATGCTTTGGGATGAGTGCTTTTGGGGCGACGCTTCTTAGCATCAATCCGATAGCCACCTTCGTGGTATGTGTACCTACCAGGATTCTGGCAGGCTGGGTGGCCGGGCTTGTGTTTGCGGCTATGCGTAAGAGCGAAAGCAAAAAAGTAAAGGAACTCGCCTATTATGTGGCGAATCTGGCGTGTCCGCTATGCAATACGTTGTTCTTTATGACAACACTGTGCGTTTGCTTTTTCCACACGGATTATATCCAGGGGCTTGCCGGAGGAGCCAATGTATTTGCGTTTGTTCTTGCATTTGTAGGAATCAACGGACTCATTGAGGCGGCCACATGCTTCGTGCTCGGAAGTCTTATCTCGCGGACGCTGGCCTATGCGCTGCGGAACAGTGCGATGGGAGCTTAAGCAGAGGCGGAATCATTAATAAGAAGAGTGAAAAATTAGTAGGAATCATGGAAAAGGAGTGATTTTAGATGGCAGATAATAAGGAATGCAGCGGCGCATCAAGCTGCAGCAGAGAGAGCTGTGAGGGCTGCCCCAGCAAGGGCGGCGGCGCACCGGAGAGCTTTCTGGAGAAGCTGAATCAGTATTCATCCATCAAGAAGGTGATCGGTGTTGTCAGCGGCAAAGGCGGCGTGGGAAAGTCCTTTGTGACGGCGTCTCTTGCCAATGCAATGGCAGCGAAGGGTTATAAGGTGGGAATTCTGGATGCGGATATTACAGGACCGTCTATCCCAAAGATGTACGGCGTGCATGGCCCGGCCCAGGGCAATGATCTGGGGCTTCTGCCTATCGAATCCTCCAATGGGATCAAGATCATGTCCCTGAATCTTCTGGTGGATGACGAGGAGACACCGGTGGTATGGAGAGGCCCGGTTATCGCCGGAACCGTGAAGCAGTTCTGGAGCGACGTGTTCTGGGGCGAGCTGGATTATCTGTTTGTGGATATGCCTCCGGGAACCGGCGACGTGCCTCTGACGGTGTTCCAGTCGCTGCCTGTGAATGGTATCGTTATTGTTACCTCCCCCCAGGAATTGGTGCAGTTGATCGTGAAGAAGGCCATCAACATGGCGGAGATGATGAATATTCCGGTGCTTGGAATGGTGGAGAATTACAGCTATCTGAAATGTCCGGACTGCGGCAGAGAGATCGCGCTCTTTGGAACGAGCCACATTGATGAGGCGGCGGCAGAGCTGGATATCCCGGTGCTGGCGAAGCTTCCTCTGGATCCGGCGTATGCGAAGCTGGCGGATGAAGGACGGTTCCATGAGCTGGAGAATCCGTATCTGGATGGCGCGGCGGAGCTTCTGGGAAGGGTGTAGTTATATTCACAGACCCTCCACCTACGAATAGTGACAAATTTTTTTCAAGTCCTGCTTGACAAAGCAGTGAAAGCATATTATAATGAATTAAAAGTTAGCGGTGCCTAACCAAAAGGCACCGCGTGATTTTAGACAACTGGTTAGACATTGCTAACCAGCGGCCGCAAAGGAAGAAGGGAGAGCTGACCGTTTCTTATGCCAAGGATGTCGATGACGCGCTGATTAAGTCCGGCATTGAGCAGGCCGGATATACGGTGAGTGGGTAGCTGCTCCTGGACAAAAGGCTTCGGCCTATATTTTTTGACAGGCGGTTAGACATAACTAACTAAGGGAGCTGAAAAGTATCCTGGAGGAACATACAGCATAAGGAGGAGAATATGTCCGAGAAACTGATCATCAAGCATTGCGCCCCGACGCTTGCGGGGATGAAGACAGGAAATATGTTTGCCTGTCATTGCTCTGATATTTATGAAATGCGGGACGCGGTTCGCCGCTGGAACCGATTGCTTACCAAGAAGGGCTTACGTGTTCTGCCACTGCGATTTCAGAAGAACCGTGCGCTGATCTATGTGTACCGCCCGTCCTACCTCACCCGTGATCTGAAGGATGAGACAGCCTGTCGGCTGCTCTGTGAACGGGGATACGGTATGGAAACGCCGGAACGCTGCATTGTGCAGCTCATGAAGCGCATGGGCGAATGTGAGGAATTTCCCCACGAGGTCGGACTTTTCCTTGGTTATCCCCCGGAAGATGTCTGCGGTTTTATTGAAAATAAGGCGGAAGGCTGTAAATGTGCCGGATGCTGGAAGGTTTACGGTGATGCGGAAGCGGCACAGAAGACCTTTGCAAAGTATAAGAAATGTACGGACGTTTATTCTGAGCAGTACGCAAAAGGAAAGTCTATCGAACGGCTCACAGTGGCCGGTTGATATAGATAAGTATTTTAAAGAAAGGTTAGGTATGAACAATGAGTAAAATAGCAGTAGTTTATTGGAGCGGCACCGGCAATACGGAGGCGATGGCTTCTGCGGTTGCTGACGGAGTGAAAGGGGCAGGAGGCGAGGCTGTTCTGCTGACACCGGCGGAATTTGATGCCTCGATGATCGATTCCTTTGACGGCATTGCGTTTGGTTGTCCCTCGATGGGCGCGGAACAATTGGAGGAAGGTGAATTTGCTCCGATGTTTGAGAGTTGTGAGGCAAAGCTCTCCGGCAAGAAGATCGCGCTGTTCGGCTCCTATGGCTGGGGCGATGGAGAATGGATGCGGAATTGGGAGGAAGCCTGCATGAATGACGGTGCAGTGCTGGCCTGCGATTTCGTGATTTGCAACGGTTATCCTGATGATGACACGGTTGCTGCCTGCAACGATCTCGGCAAGGCTTTTGCGTAAAGCACGGAGCAAGCCGTGTAACCAATGGTTTGGATGTTTTGACATCTGAACCGATATTTCAAAAAGGTGCTTGCACCTCCCAAATTATCCCTGGAAATACGGACATACACGGTAACGGCGTATGTCCGTATTTCTTTGTTACCAGTCACAGCCTCTCCGCCTGCATGCCGGGAAGCGGCACATTTTTCTCAGGCTATTTTGCGGCTTCCTTTGCAAATGTGGTATTCACAAGCGCTTCATAGGGCGGGGTATCGGTCAGTTCCCCGGCTTCCTGTAGGATATCCAGCAGAAGATCGAAGCTGTCCTGCTGAAAGAGCAGATCTTTTTTCCAGGTCTCCTGCTCATGATAGCGCGTCACGATGGCGGTGATGGTCTTTCGATCCGTCTCTGCAAACTGGGGCGCGATAACCTTGGAAATTTCTTCGGGATTATGGCTGTTCACGTAATTAAGCCCCTTCTGAAGTGCGTTGGTGAAGCTCTGGATCAGCGCAGGATTTTCCTTGATATAGCTGGCTTTGGCTGAGAAGGCGGTGTAGGGAACGAAGCCGGAATCCACGCCAAGGGAGGCCACTACATAACCGGCATTCTCCTGTTCCAGGGCGGTAGCCGCCGGCTCGAACTCTACGGAGAAGTCTGCAAGGCCACCGGAAAAGGCGGCTGCTGTGGAACCGAAGTCGATGCTCTGGTCGATGATAAGGTCGGCAGAGGGATTCATGTTGTTTTTCTTCAGAATGTATTCAAATACCATCTCCGGCATGCCGCCCTTCCGGCCGCCGAGCACGGTTTTGCCGGACAGGTCGCTCCAGGAAAAGGCCGGCATGGGCTTCCTTGCAACCAGGAAGTTTCCGGCCCGCTGGGTTAGCTGGGCGAAGTTCACTACGCTGTCCTCTGCCCCCTGATTGTAGGTATAGATGGTGGTTTCCGGCCCCATGAAGCCGATGTCTGCCTCACCGGAGAGCAGTGCAGTCATGGTCTTGTCGGCACCGAAGCCTGTGACGAGCGTGAGGCTAATGCCTTCGTCGGCAAAATAGCCTTCCTCAATAGCCACATACATGGGTGCATAGAAGATGGAGTGGGCCACTTCATTTAAGGTGACCTTGGTGCTTCCGGCAGAGGTTCTGCCGCCGGATGGGGAGCCCTTGCAGCCTGGGAGAAGTACGGCGAGGCAAAGGAATGCCGCAAGAAGGCGGCGGTGTATGCGGAGCTTTTTCATAATGGTGGATCCTCCTTGTGATAAAGCGTATCGGAGTAGTATATGCAAAGGAGGCGAGGAGGGTGACTGTAGGGAAGGTGCCAAAATTTGTAATTTCAAAGCTCCGCATCCGGCATATATTTCCGGTCATCCTCCGAACAGATCGGCCGGATGATCTGTCATGTGTTCACCTCTATTTTATGATCTCCTGTAATGCTTCCAGCGTACACTGAACCATATGCTGCCCCAGCTCCATGCTGGTCTCACAGGCGCTCTGTGCGAACCATTCCGTATTTTCCTTTGTTCTCTCCAGATCTACATGATCCGGGTAAAGTGCATACATGAGGCTGGATTCGTACTTGCCGGCATGATCAAAGCCGCCGCACTTATGCTGGGCGTCGGCGCTGATCAGCGGGATGACCTTGATGTAGGAGAAGGGATCGTCCCCGCTGCCCAGATTCTCATAGTAGTCGGCATAATCATTGCTTCCCCACCAGCCCTTGCCGCGGGTATCCTCCATGTATTCCATGATGACCTTCTTGGCTGCTTTGTGGCAGGCCAGCGTCATAGGCATGAGACCGGCTTCCTCAGTCTGGTGATGGGCGACACAGTAGATGTTCTTATTGCCGCCGTAGATCATGGATTTCAGGATGCAATAGATGTATTGCTCATAGGCATCCACGTCCACATGGATCGTTCCGCTTTCCGGTCCGGCGACGGCATAGCTTGCGACACCGTACCAGATCGGCGGGCAGACCACGATCTCCTTCGTCTTTTCCAGTTCCCGCATGATGCCGGTGATGACCATGGTATCGGTGCCGCAGCTTGCGTGCAGCGCGTGGTACTCGATGGTGCCGATGGGAATGATGAACGGGACCTTACGCTTCTTAGCATCCTCCAGTTCTTTGAAAAACATATCTACCATCTGCATAGTTCTTTCCTCCTAGAAATCCAGTTCGTACAGTGTGCCGATCTCCGGTGAGAGAATGTCGCAGCCGGTCTCTGTCACGGCAATACCCTTCTCCCAGCGTACACCAAAGGTGCTGGTGGAGATGAAAGTATCTACCTGATAGGTCATGTTGGGCTGTAACTTGTAATTCGAAGAGGTCTCCACCCAGGGAGCTTCCACCTCGATCATGCCTGTTCCGTGGAGCGGCCCATATACGAAGTTGTCCTTGTAACCGTTGTCTACATAGTATTTGTAGAAATTCTTTGCAATATCAGAAGCTTCCACACCGGCCCTTACCTGTTCCACGGTCCACTTGTGTGCCTCCAAACCAAATAATACCACATCCCGGCGTCTTCCTTCAAGCTTTCCTAACACAATCGGGTATCCGATGGCAGCAGAGTAGCCGTCGATCTTGGCGGAGAGGTTCAACTGCACGATGTCACCCTTTTCAAATCTGCGGTAACCGGAACGGGAGATGGCATGGCGTGTGGAGGCTTCGGAAAATACATACATGGGAAGTCCTTCGTATTCAGCACCCTGCTCATAAACCACGCGCTCAGCAACACCTACCATCTGAAGCTCTGTCATGCCGGGCTTGATCTCCTTGATTACCTGCTGGCTTGCCAGCTCCGCGATACGGTAGCCCTCACGCAGGCAGTTGATCTCATTTATGGTCTTGATCCGGCGAAGCTCCACCATGATATGGTCGGCACGCACGATTTCCGCTTCGGGAAATGCTTCCTTGATCGCTTCCATGATGATTACGGAAGTATCGAGATAGCTGGCTACGCCGATTCTTAATTTCTTACCCTTGATCCCAAGCGCGTTGAAGACATCCTGATAGGTATCTGCCTGCAGTTCAGGGTAGGATGGGTCGGCACCTTCCCGGTAAGCCTTTAATACGAATACCTTGTCCAGCCGGGAACGGTCGGCACCGAACTCCTTGCTCTCCGGGCCTACCATAAGCGCGGCATCTCCGGCAGGAGAGATCGCTACACCGCAGCGCTCGAATAACGGCCAGTATCCTGAGAAATACCTGGCATTGGCATAATCCGATTCATTTGAATTCACGATCAGTGCATCTAAGCCCTCCCTTACGAGGATATTAGCGGCACGTTTTACTCTTTCCTTATATTCCTGATCCGGAATATATACTTTTCCATGTTCTAACATTTTGTTCTCTCCTTAAAATTTTTGTGATTTTGAGTTTGGTTCATAACTGTTTGATCTGTTATTCGCCGGTACAATATCCCGGTGTTGTATAGAAGGCCACTGCCCGCGGCTCCGCGCGTCCGTATTGTGCAATGACAGGTTCGTCACTTTCCAGCATGATTGCATATTGCTCGCCCATGACGGCAGTGTGGGAACCAAAATCCTTTTCCTCGTTCGTGCGCAGACACCGGACCCGTCTGGCTCCGACTATGATATTCGGAACCGTTGCCGGCTCTCTGTCTGTATAGAATAATGTAAGGGTGATATGTGCATCCTTGTTGCCGGTATTTGTGATGATAATGGATTCATGTCCCGGTATGCAGTTCACGCCCATTGGCGGGAGCTCCGCGTCCGGGAAAACCCATACTTTCTCTCCGTAGCCCATAAGATACTCCTTTCTTTCTTTGTTCATTTATTGTACTAACAGAGTTTGTTTCGGTCAATGATTTCAGGTAAAACGCAAGAAGATTTCATTGAAACGTTTTACTTTTTGTTTACAAAATTTACCAGTTATGGTATTATCAAGATATAACAAGTTAAGGAGCAGAGAATATGGCTACCATAAAGGATGTTGCAAGAGAAGCAGGAGTTTCCATCGCGACTGTTTCGAATTATCTGAATCATACAAAACCGGTGAGCAGGGAGGCTTCCAAAGCCATCCAGGCAGCGATCGACGAGCTTCAATATTCCCACAATATGATCGCCAGGAATTTTCGGACGAAGCAGAATATGGATATCGGTGTGATCTTGCCGGATTTCAGCGACTCTTATTATGTGCAGTTGTTCCAGGGTATTAAGTCCTATTTTCAAAATACGGACTATTACATCAACCTGGAATTTTCCAGAAATATCCCGGAGTTTGAGAAGAACATCGCGGAGAACTTCTTGAAGAAGCAGATCTGCGGATTGATCCTGGTATCCTGTCAGCCGGATAACTGGAAGTTCTATTATGATAATTTTACGTCCAGAAATGTTCCGCTGGTGCTGATCGACCGGAATATCCATGGACTGGATGCGAATTATGTGTCTTTTAATAACTATATATTGATGAAGAATCTGACTTCCAGGCTCTTGAAGGAAGGAAACCGGGAGATCTGTCTTGTATCCGGACCGGAAAGGTATTCCTGCGAAGCAGACTGCATCCAGGGCTTTCGCGATGCATGCCAGGAAAATGGAATCGTAATAGAGGAGTCCATGCTGGTGCATACCGATATGAGCAAGGAGGATGCTTTTCGCAGAACCATTCATCTGTTGAAAAACAGCCGGCCGGGGACGATTGTAACGACATCCGAATGCCTTGCCAGCGGAGTCATTGAGGGCATGACGATATTAGGTTATGACATTACAGATATCCCGGTAGTCGCGCTCAGCGAAGAGCATTGGAACAACCATACCCATTCCTTTGCCTCCCATTCCATGGCGCGGACCGTCATCAAGCTGGGCGAAAGCGCCTCCCAGCTCCTGAAAAAGCAGTTGCAGTCTCCGCTGACGAAGGAGACGGAACGTATTATCTTAAATGAATATCACGAAAGCAGTGCATTTGCGCCGGCATCACTCAGACAGGAGCAATCCGTTCCAAAGGCAGAGAAGCTGCGGCTTCTTATGCTGGATACACCGCAGGTGGAAGCGATGATGGGGATCGTCCGGAACTTTGAGAACCGGACTGGTATCCAGGTAGAAACAACAACGCTGCAGCATCACTTTATCTATGAGGCAATCGTTGACAATTACCGGGATGACAATGCCGCTCCGTACGATGTGTTCATGTACGACATGCCCTGGCTTCCTTCCCTGGCTTCAGAACGTATTCTTAAGGATATTACCAGGGAAGTGGAACCGCTGCAGGACATTTTCCTCCCGAAATGCCTGGAATATTTCGGTGCATTTCAGGGAAGGTTCTATGGCCTTCCATTCATGTATGCGCCCCAGATCCTTTACTATCAGAAGGAACTGTTTAACGATCCGGCCTTAAAGGCAGAGTACGAAAGCATGAGCAGCATATCGCTGCGCCCGCCTGTAACGTTAAAAGAATTTAATACCATCGCGGACTTTTTTACATATAAGACGGACGCTATCAAGTATGGAATATCCATTCCGGCAGCATACAGCGAATGCCTGGCGCCTGAGATCCATATGCGGCTGCGGGCCTTCGGCGGAAGAGTATTCGATCCGCAGGGAAAGGTCTGCCTGGATTCCGAGCAGACCTTAAAGGCATACATCAATTTCATGCGCTCCGTAAAGTGTGCAAAGCCGGATTACCGCAAGGCAACGGATAACAGCGCAGTGCAGGACTTTGTGGCAGGCGAGACGGCGATGCTGATCTCGTATCCCTCCTTCCTCACAGACATCACGGATCTTCGTAAGAACAGCATTATCGGTTCCATCGGATACCAGATGATCCCCGGACGCGCGCCGCTGCTGGGCGGGTGGGGACTTGGTATCAATAACCGTTCCGAGAGAAAGAAGGAAGCCATGGAATTCCTGAAGTGGACCTGTGACGAACAGGTGGCCAATTATTCCACGCTACTGGGCGGTCAATCCGCCATCACCAGCGCTTACACCAATGATGCACTGGCGAATCTGTATCCCTGGCTGCCGGTATATTATTCCATGTGCCGTCATACCGAGCCAACCATGCCGCCGACACTGCCAAACGGCAGGGTCATCCCCCAGTACGAGATCGACGATGTGATCTGCAAGTGGGTGTATGCCCTGATGGATACGGAGATGGAGGTGCTGGATGCGATAAAGAATACACACCAGGAGCTGGAGGAACTGGTTGGGAAGTATATGAGAAGGTGAAGAGGAGGGAAAATATTTAAAATCTCTTGAAAAGTAATGTCATCTGCGTTACAATAGCATTGATAGGAGGTGCTGATTCATGGAAAAAACAGCTACATTAAATTTACGAGTTAATCCTACGGTAAAAGAGCGAGCAGAAGCAGTTTTATCGAGGCTTGGTGTACCGATGTCGACAGCAATAGATATGTACCTGAACCAAATTTCACTAACTGGAGGCATTCCATTTTTGATATCATTACCCAAAGTTCCAGATGCTATCAATTCTGACATGATGACTAATGATCAACTCCATGCAAAGCTGCAAAAAGGTTATGATGATATTGGAGCCGGTAGAGTGCAGAATGCAGCTAGTGCATTTGAAAAAAATATATAATTATTCGGTGTTTTATGTAATACACGGGAATAAAGTGATTGTAACGAATGTATTGTATAGTGCTTCGGATATAGAAAGTCGATTGAGTGAATAATTGATAAAAATCAAGCAGAAGGGAAGACGGTGACGACGATGTGTGAAGTTCTTGACAAAATAATAGCCCAAGGAGAGGCTCGCGGAGAAGCCCGTGGAAAGGCCTGCGGAGAGGCTAGGAG
>CAKSAI010000101.1 GCA_934434905.1 uncultured Lachnospiraceae bacterium
ACCTGGTGGTATCGGTGATGCCGAATTCCGGGTATCCCGGAAGCCTTCGGGAACGGGCGAATTATCGGGAGAACGTGGATTACTTCTGCGAGAATATGAAGGAACTGGCGGCACTGGGCGTGAACTTCATGGGTGGCTGCTGCGGCACTTCGCCGTCCTATATACGGCGGCTTAAGGAGCATGTAAGACTTGACAAGCCACGGCGGACGCATCGCGCGGGCAGTGTTTCCGGCGGACAGACCGTGCAGAAGGAGCGGAATGAATTCTATCAGAAGCTTCATGAATCAAAGAAGCCGGTGGTAGTGGAGCTGGATCCGCCTTTTGATGGAAACGATGAGAAGATCATCCGTGCGGCATTGCTTTTAAAGGAGGCTGGAGCAGACATGCTGACCTTCGCGGATTCTCCAATGGGGAAGATGCGGGCGGACTCCCTGATGACCGGAGTGAAGATACAGCGGGAGCTGGAGATCCCGGTCATGCCCCACGTAAGCTGCAGAGACCGGAACCGTCTCGGCATGGGAGCTGCCTTCTTGGGAGCTCATATGAATGGCATACGCAATCTGCTGCTGGTGACCGGAGATCCGGTGCCGGGAGGAGCGAGAAGCGGGACATCGCCGGTGTATGATTTCAATTCCATCACGCTGATGGAGTATGTACGGCAGATGAACCTGGAATATTTTCAGGAGGATCCCATCGTCTATGGGGGAGCATTGAATTACGGGCGCGCCAATCTGGACAAGGAGATCGAACGCATGAAGCGGAAGATCGAGGCCGGGGCCAGCTATTTCCTGACCCAGCCCATCTACAGCCGGGAGGATGTGGAGCGTATCGCCTACGTGAAGGAGCATGTGGATACGAAGATTCTATGTGGGATCATGCCATTAGTCAGCTACCGCAATGCCTGTTATATGAAAAATGAGATGTCCGGCGTCCATGTGCCGGAGGAAGTGGTAGCCCGTTATCACAAGGATATGAGCCGTGAGGAGGGCGAGGCTGTCGGAGTAGCTGTTGCACTGGAGACGCTGGAGCAGCTTGCACAGATCGGGGACGGAATTTATTTCATGGTTCCCTTTAACCGGGCGTCGATGATAAGTACAATTATGGAACAAATGAGAGAAAAGGGTGTACAATGAGTAATCTGCGGGAAAGACTGAAAAAAGAAATATTGTTTCTGGATGGAGCGACCGGGACGAATCTGCAGCGGGCGGGAATGCCTGCGGGCGTCTGCCCGGAGCTGTGGATTCTTGAGCACCCGGACGTGCTGATAGAGCTTCAGAAAAACTATATCCGGGCAGGAAGCCAGATCATTTATGCGCCTACCTTTTCCGGAAATTCCGTGAAGCTCAAGGAGTACGGTGTCAAGGAAAGCGTAAAGGAGATCAATCAGCGTCTGGTGGCATTGAGTAAGCAGGCGGTGGAGGAAGCTTCCCACCGATGCCTGGTTGCCGGAGATATCACCATGACGGGACAGCCGTTGGCTCCTATGGGAGAGATGGACTTCGAGGAGCTGGTAGATATCTATAAAGAGCAGGTGACTGCTATCGCCGAGGCAGGAGCAGATCTCATTGTGGTAGAGACCATGATGAGCATACAGGAGTGCCGGGCGGCAGTTCTGGCAGTGAAGGAGGCCACGGATCTTCCGGTATTTGTGACTATTACTCTGGAAAATAGCGGCAGAACACTCTATGGTACGGATCCGGTAACGGCGCTGATCACCATGGAGGCTCTTGGCGTGGACGCCTTCGGGCTCAACTGTTCCAGCGGGCCGGATACGATGCTGCCGCTGATCCGTGAGATGGCATCCTATGCGACGGTTCCGCTGATCGCCAAGCCCAACGCAGGGCTGCCAAGACTGGAAAATGGCAGGACTGTATTTGACATGCCAAAGGATCCCTTCGCAGACGGTATGAAGAAGCTGGTGGAGGCAGGAGCCTCTGTGGTGGGCGGCTGCTGCGGAACGGATCCTTCCTATATTGAGGCTATGAGGAGAAGTATTTCAGAACGCAGCAGGAAAAACGGCAGAGACACCGGAGCTGGCGATACAGGCATGGATATCGAGGCTGGCATTGTTGGCAGGGAAGCCGGAGCTGGCAGTATCGGCGGATCACGCCGCAGGCTTCTCTCCTGCGAGCGGAGCTTTCTGGAATTTACCCTGGACGGGCCTTTTCATATCGTCGGCGAGCGCATCAATCCTACCGGAAAGAAGAAGCTCCAGGCGGAGCTTTTAGCCGGAAGCCTTGATATGGCCTGCGACATGGCCAGAGATCAGGTGCGGCAGGGGGCTTCCATCCTGGATATTAACGTGGGGATGGGCGGAATCGATGAACAGGCCATGATGCTTAGGGTGATCGAGGAGGCAGGTCCGGTGGCAGGGATACCGCTTTGCATCGATTCCAGCAATCCTGAAGTGATCGCGGCAGCGTTGCGGCGCTATCCGGGACGAGCCCTGGTGAACTCTGTCTCCTGTGAAAAGGTCAAGATTGAGAAGCTTTTGCCCATTGTAAGGAAGTATGGAGCGATGTTTGTCCTGCTTCCGCTGAAGGATAACGGCCTTCCGAAGAATCAGGCGGAGCGCTGGGAGAACATTCAGTATGTGTGGGAGAAGGCACGTGCGCTGGGCTTTGCCAAGGAGGATATTGTTGTGGACGGGCTGGTAGCGGCTGTGGCCGCGGAGCCTATGGCGGCCAGAGATACTCTTGCCACTGTTGCACGCTGCCATCAGGAGGGCTTTGCCACCATCTGCGGACTTTCCAATATTTCCTTCGGTCTGCCGGAGCGGAGCTATGTAAATGCCGCGTTCCTGTCTATGGCTATTGCCCAGGGGCTGACTATGGCTATCTCCAATCCCTCCCAGGAATTGTTCCAGCGCAGTCGCTTTGCAGCGGATCTGTTGATGGGTAAGGATCTGGCGGCAGTGCGGTATGTAGAGGACTGCCAAAAGCAGAGGGAGCTGCAGGAGAAGCAGCCGAAAAGCTCCGGTGCAGGGCATACGGAAAGTCAACCTTCAGGCTCCGGTGCAAGACATACGGAAAGTCAACCATCAGGCTCCGGAGCAGAACATGCGGAAAGCCAATCCTCAGGCTCCGGTGCAGGACATACAGAGAGTGGAAATCAGCTACGGGAAGCCATCCGTCAGGATGTACTGAAGGGGCGGGCGAAGCAGGCGGCAGAGCATATCGGCGAGGCACTCAGAGTCGGTGAGCCTGCGAAGGAATTGCTGGATCAGGTGTTGATCCCTGCCATCAATGAGGTTGGGGAACTGTTCAACCAGCAGAAGTATTTCCTGCCCCAGTTGATCCTGAGCGCCAAGGCTATGGAAGAGGGCGTCGCTGTCTTAGAACCGGTGCTCATGGAAGCGCAGGGAGACAGCCAGGGACCGACAGTTGTCATCGCCACGGTCAAGGGAGATATCCATGATATCGGCAAGAACCTGGTGGCAATGATGATGAAAAACTACGGATTTCGTGTCTTCGACCTGGGGAAGGATGTGGACAAGGAGACCATAGTTGCTGCCGCCAGGGAGCACCATGCGGATGTTATCGGTCTGTCGGCACTGATGACCACCACCATGACGTATATGAAGGAGGTCATAGAGGAAGTGCACCGTCAGGGACTGGATGTGAAGGTCATTGTGGGCGGTGCAGCAGTCACGCAGGATTACGCCACACAGATTGGCGCGGACGGCTATTCTGAGGATGCGGTAGGAGCCGTGGAGCTGGTGAAGCGGTTGATGGGGTGATTTTGGAAAAGTTTCAATTTAAACATACAGCAATCCTCCTGTTTTTGCATATGGTAAGAAAAGTGCAAAAATCAGGGGGATTTTTATGGAATTATATATGGTGCAGTCTCTGGAGACACATTTGTTTTTCGGAAGGATCATGAAGGAACATTCGCTGTTCTTGGAGGCAGGATTTCCGGCCAAGGAGGCAGAATGGATTCGGCGTGCCCAGTGGTTTCGGGAGGAGTTTGAGAGGTTTCTGGCGGAGGTAGTCACAGTCAGCGATGGAAATGTACGCCAGGAGGTTTTAGATTCCGGGGAAGTAGTGACGCCCTTTACAATGTTTGCGGAGAAGAAGACGGTTCAATACACGGGAATTCCCATTGATTCCGCGATCACGCTGGCGGAGCAGCGGCTGCGTCCCCTGGCGGGCGGGGGTGTCTACAGCGAACTGCGGCGGAAGATTCGAAGACTTAATCAGCGGGCGCTTCAGCTGCTTGCAGGGCTGATCCGTCTGAAGGAAGAGGCGCTGGAGGGAATGCTTAAGTGCAGTCTCTACACCACCAATTACCCGTTGCTGCTTAAGCATATTACGCGGGAGGCGAAGCTGTACCAGTCGTTCTTGCTCCATCTGGAGCGGTTTGGCATGCTCTGTCCCAGAGATATGCGGGATCTGGAAGTGTTCTGGAATCAGATCATGATGGAGCATGCGCTTTTCATCCGGGGACTCTTAGATCCATCGGAGGCGGCATTGATTGCCACGGCGGATGAATTCTCCAAGGAATATGCCGTGCTGCTTACGGCGGCCAGGGAGGCGGATGAAAGGACTATGGCAGAACTGACGGCTCGGACGAAGCAGGAGACAGAGCGCTATCGGGACTTCAAGGCAGCCGGTGCCAAGGGGATCAACGGGTGCGAGATCACATCCATCATTCTGCCGCTGCTGGCGGATCATGTGCTGCGGGAAGCCAATCATTATCTGCGGATCCTGGAAGGGTGAGGGGGCGGCCATGGAATTGTGTCATTATGATCGTACAAAAAAGGAGCGGGTATTCCGGGTCGAAGCGATAGAGATTCCCATCGTGTACAATCGTTTTGGGGATCATGACCCGGATGGATTATTGTATGTGTTAAGTCAGGACGCGGAGACGGTGCGAAGAGAGGCAAAGGAGGCTTTCCTTTTTGACCCTCCCCAGCCGGCAAAGTGCGTGCAGCCATTGGTGATCCGTGCCAATCTGGGGGACCGGATCCTGGTTCATTTCTCCCATAGCCTGTCCCGGAGACTGTCCATGCATGTGCAGGGGCTGTCCTATGACGTGCGGACCTCCGACGGAGCCAGCGTGGGCAACAATCCGGATACCACAACGGACCGTGAGATCACCTATTGCTGGTATGCGGATCAGGAGGGTGTGTTCCTGTTTAGCGATATGGGAGATACCAGAAGCGGTGAGGAAGGAACCAATGTACACGGGCTGTTCGGTGCCATCATCGTGGAGCCGCCGGAAGCTGTCTGGCTGGATCCGGAAGATGGGGAGCCTCTTGAGAGCGGACTTTTTGCAGACATTTATACACCGGGGCAGAAGGCTTTCCGGGAATATGCAGTATTTTTCCATGACGAGCTGGAGATTAAGAATAAGGCCGGGGAGCAGCCGACAGACCCTCACACCGGGCTGCCGTCAGCAACTACCGGAATCAGCTATCGTTCCGAGCCCATGCGCAACCGTATGCCGCTGACCGATGGCCATGCGGATGAGATGAAAATGCCGGAGACGTTTGCGATGGAAGGTGAAATGGATGGAGCAATGGACAATTCAGTGGACAGCGGGGAAGATATCTCTATGAGCTCCTGGGTATACGGGGATCCGGCGCCGCCGATCCTGAAGGCTTATGTGGGGGATCCGTCCAAGATCCGCCTGGTTCACGGGGGGATCAAGGAGACCCATGTGTTTCATCTGCACAACCATCAGTGGCGGCTGGAAGGGGAGAATGAGCGTTCCAACATCATAGATTCCATATCCATCAGTCCCCAGGAATGCTATACGCTGGACATCCTTCATGGAGCGGGAAGCCTCAACGGAATGATCGGCGATGCGATCTTCCATTGTCATCTGTATCCCCATTTTCACGAAGGAATGTGGACGCTGTGGCGGGTGTACGATCGTCTCCAGGACGGAAGCGGACAGTTGCCGGACGGCGTCAGGATCCCGCCGCTTATGCCCTTGCGAGATCGGCCACTGCCACAGGGAAAGGATGCGGAGCATCCCGGCTATCCGAATTTTATCAACGGTATCTTCGGGGAGCGGCCTTTGCAGCCGCCGCTTGGTATTCTGAATCCGGATGGCAGCAACAAGATTGAGCCAACGGAGCTGGAGCAGGCTAATTTCGTGAAGTGTTTTGCACCGGGTGCGCTGTATACGGAGAGCTGTCCCTGTCATGCGGGCGAGTGTGCAGAAGGTCTAAAAAATAACGAGACTGCGGAAGAGGAAGGGGAAGGAACAGAGGATGTTGTTGATGCGCAGAGGATTAAAGTGTTCGAAATTGCCCTTGTGCAGGCAAGAATCACTTATAACAAGTTTGGATGGCATGACCCGCAGGGGAGATTCTTCGTGACAAAGGAGGAACTGGAACGCCACGGCGGTCTGGAAACCTATATTCGCAAGGTGGAGTGTCAGGAGATCCAGGTTGAGCCGTTGGTGGTCCGGGCTAATGCAGGGGAGTGTATTGAGATCCGGCTTACCAACCTGCTGCCGGAGATGCTGATGGAGAGCCCCTTCCAGATGGAAACCATCACGGACATTGCGGGATATCATATCCATCTGGTGAAGTTTGACACCATTGTGTCCGATGGCGCAGCCAATGGCTGGAACAATATTGCCGGGGCGCGAAAGTACGAGACGCTGATCGAACGCTTCTTCGCGGATACGCAGCTCAATACGGTGTTTTTCCATGATCACCTGTTTGCCAATTCCCATCAGATGCATGGCGTGTTTGGCGCGCTTCTTGTTGAGGAGGCGGGGGCGACCTTTCACGATATCCGCACCGGGGAAGAGCTGTCCTGCGGAACGAAGGCGGTGATCCGACGGCGCGATGGCAGTTCCTTCCGGGAATTCGCGCTGTTCGTCCATGACTTTGCCTTTCTGTTTGACCGGGACGGGAAACCTTTAAATCCGCCGGAGGTTCCGGGCGGTCATGACGATCCGGGGGTGATGGGCATCAATTATCGGTGTGAGCCCATGCCGGAACGGCTTTCCTGCTGCAAGGATGCCGCATATCTGTTCAGCTCACTGGTTCACGGAGATCCGGCAACACCGATCCTGGAGACGTATCCGGGGGACGAGATGCTGCTGCGGCTTCTGGACGGCGCCCATGAGGAGCAGCATTCCTTTAATCTTACGGGCATGTACTGGCAGAAGGAATTAAATGACAGCCATTCGCCATTGGCGGCAGCCCAGACCATCGGTATCTCCGAGGCCTTTAATTTCCGCATCGATAAGCCGTACGGAAGTGGGGATTACCTCTATTATTATGGTGGGATTGACGATGTGTGGCTGGGACTCTGGGGAATTGTAAGAGCCTATGAACGGGAACAGCCCTGCTTAAAGCCGCTGTGCCAGGGAAGAGCGCGTATCCTTCCTCTGCCGCCTTGCCCCGGTATGAATGCGGTTGTCCGAAAATACGAGGTTGCGGCCATTCAGACCGATATCCAATACAATCGGTACGGAGACCATGATCCCGATGGACTGGTGTTTGTGCCCGCGGAGGATGTGGAGATGATCCGCTGCGGCAAGCGGGAAGTGAAACCGCTGATCCTGCGGGCCAATGTGGGAGAGTGGATCGAGGTTACGCTGCACAATCTCTTTGAGAAGGAGGTGCCTTACTTTGACTATCCGCGGGTGCCGCTGGATCGGGCATACAAGCCTTCTGTGCGGGTGTCGTTAAATCCGCAGTTCCTGCATTACGACGCGACGGATTCCGGTATTAATGTGGGCTGCAATAACCGGGAACAGACGGTGGGACCCGGCGAGAGCCGGAAGTATCTGTGGTATGCGGATCGTGAGTATGGTGCCTGTATCCTGCAGTCCTTTGGCGATATGAGAAACCATCGTTATCATGGCTTGTTTGGGATGATCATCATTGAACCGGCCGGGGCGAGATGGTATAAGAGCATGCCGGGTGCCGGTGAGCAGTACAGGGAGCAGGCGGTGACCGAGACAGCCCGAAGCCGACGGAAGCGCCGGGCGGCAAGGCAGCGGGAAGCTTACGGGGAGCAGGCAGTTGTCACTGCACCGGGGAAGGATACTTTCCGGGAATTTGCAGTATTTATTCAGAATGGAATCCGCCTTCTGGATATCAATGATGATTTGATCAAGACCGCGACGGATGACGGAGAGGGCGTGGATGATGAGGATACCGGGGAGAAGGGCTATAATTACCGGTCCGAGCGCTTTTACAACCGCCTTCTGCGGGATGAACACATATCCAGGGTGTTCAGCAGCAGGGTACACGGGGATCCGGCGACGCCTGTCTTTCTGACTTATTCCGGGGAACGGGTGTTGTTCCGTACGGTAATGCCGGCCGATAAGCCGCGCAACGTGGGGTTTGCCATTCACGGCCACGTGTGGGCGGAGCAGCCGGCGGATCCTTTTTCCAGGGTGATCCCGCTGCAGGGAGCTGTCAGTATCGGCGGCAATTACGAGATAGAGCCCACCTGCGGCGCTTCCTGTCCCGGAGATTATCTCTATCGCTCCGGAACATTGAAGTGGGATGTGGAATCCGGCATGTGGGGGATCCTGCGGGTGATGAAGCATGGACTTGGCTGCAAGTGCCGGGAGGTCTGCAGGCGGGTGATGGGGAGATTTAAGAGATAGAAGATGCGAGAGAAGCCAGCACTTACAGGCAGGCTTCTCTCACTGTTCAGTGGTAAATCGTGAGGTGATGAGGCGTTACTGTGAAAGGATACCGTTCTAAAATTGTGAAAAGATACAGTTCTAAAATTCGATTGCTTTGCACTTGTTTTCATGGTAAGATAGGGATATGTTATTGTTTCAGAAAAAGGGTCAGGAGGCCAGGATGTACAATTTTAGTGTGTTGTGGAAAAATGAGGTAACTGCTGATGTTTCTATTAAAGAAGATGCAAGTGGTTTTAAGACGCTAAACTATATTAAAAGATATACAGACGATATTGCAAAGCAGCCTTTTGGCGGGACAAGACTGGACCTGGCGAGGGTATATGAGTTCCTGGAGGGGCGATGGTTTGAGCGGGAGCGCCCGGATGTGATGGAACAGCTTGCATATCTCGGTTTAACGGAATATGATCCTTGGGAGATTGTGAAGAAAACACATGGCGTAATGTTTGAGGATTTTATCTGGGTTCGGTTTGAGGGTGAGAGATTGACATGGGACGATGTGAAGATACGGGATTAAAGGAAGTTTATCTGGATAAAAAGTATATAAGAAATGCAGAAAACAGTTCTAAAGGTACGCAACTGAAATTTTTTAAGGATAATATATGGTATAAGCAGAATCGAAGCGGATATGAAGGAAGGGCAGAGGTGCTGTGCTCACTTTTGCTGTCCTATACGAACATAACAGATTATGTGGTATATGAGGAATGTAGGATAAATGGCAGGAGCGGCTGCAGATCTCAAAGCTTTCTAAGGCCGGAAGAAGAATGCATAACACTGCAGCGTTTGTATGAATTTCATATGGGCGGACAGTTCTATGATACAATAATGAAATATGCGAAGGTGGAGGAACGAATTGCATATACGCTGGAATTTGTCTGGAAGGCCACAGGCATCGATTTGCGGGAATATCTCGGCAGACTTCTGACATTCGATATGGTGACGCTGAATATAGACCGTCATTTTCATAATATCTGTGTGATACGGCAGGCGGACGGCAGTTATCGTCAGGCACCGATATTTGATAATGGTGCGGCACTGCTAAGCAATTTTGGCTTGTTTCCGATGGATGAAGATCTGGAAACAAACATTGGCCGGGCAGTTGCGGCCCCTTTCAGTGGAAGCTTTGAGC
>CAKSAI010000102.1 GCA_934434905.1 uncultured Lachnospiraceae bacterium
TCCACGGCAGACGACCGATTGCCTCCAAATTGGCGGCATTATACCGGGCGCCCGTGCCCAGCGTGCTTTCCAGCTCTCTTCCGTATTGATACTGCGTCTCGGCGGATGTCCACCACTTCACGAATTCCCAGCACTTCTCCGGATCCTTCGCCTTCGACATGATGGAACAGCCCGCACAGCTTACGGGTGCCGAAGCGTCTATGGTGCCATCTGCGCGCCTGGTTCCGGGGATCGGCGCCATAGACCACAGTCCTGCGATCTCCGGACCGGAAATACTGATTACGTTGTACACAGAGTAATTGGCTACCGCAATGGGCATCTCGCCGCTGCGGATACGTGTCTCCAGAGAGTAGGAAAACGGAAGGCCATAGCTCTTATAAAACTTCATATAGGTATAAAAAGCATCCAGCGATTCCTTTTCACCCAGCATGGATTTCGTCCCTTGGGCATTGTACAGGCTGCCGCCGTTTTGGAACAGGAACATATAGAACGACGTATAGGCTGCCGGAATGGCAAAGTTCATGTTGTTTGACTGTATCGTCGGCAACACCTCGATCATATCATCCCAGGTCTTCAGATCATAGACATCGATCCCCAATGACTGCATGATATCCTTCCGGTAGAACAGAACCGGGAAATCCATTGTCTCCGGCACTGCGTAAACCTTGTCAAGATACGTCAGTCCCTCCAGCGTCTCCGGTGCAAAGCGGTCAGCCACTTCCTGCCAGTCTTCAAAATCCGACAGCGGGATCACCGCATTTCGCATGGCGTAGTTGACGGGATCGCTGCCTGTCAATTGCAGGGCAACATCAGGTCCTTTTCCGGCAAGGGTCGCCGTCAGGATCGTCCCGGCCGGAACCAGCTGTACATTCACATGAATGCCACTGTCCGGCGTAAAGCTCTGCTTGATCAGGCGCTCCAACACAAGCGCCTGGTCGCGGCCACCCGAAAGACCGTTTCCGATCCAGACCGTAATGGTTTCTTCATCTGAAGTCTCCCCGGAAATGCTGCTGTCGTCATGCCAGAACGAGGCAAAGAAACGCAGTATGCCGTATTTTATCTTCACAAACAGATTGGCATCCGCCTTCGGAAGCTTCGCTCCCTCTTCCGAAACAAAAATGTAGTCCAGCAGGATGGGCTGCTGCTTCTCATCCTCGATCAGCGTTGCATAGGAGCTGATGGAATCTCTGAAATAACTGTATTTCGATGGTATGGTGGCGGGCTTCTCCGCCAGCCGTTCCAGCAGCTCTGCCAGTTGTTCCACCTGCGCCACCGCGGAATCCCGCTGATCGGAGATCTCGGTCCATGCCGCAACAATTTTCCTTAATTCCTCTGCGCACGCAGAAAGCTTCGGCATAATGTCCGGCATATAGGTGTCAAGCTGATAGTCCCGGTTGGCATCCGGCTCGGTTCCCAGCACCGTCATCAGCGACCAGTTTATCTGGTTCAGTTCATCGAGAACCTCTTTTCCATCGATCAGGGAATCCTTCACAGCTCCCATCACAACCTCCATACAGATCTCGTGTCTGCCCTCCGTCAGATAGAAGCGGTAGGGATCGTCACCCCCGGCCAGAGAGACCTGCCAGGAATCATCCTTCTCAAACACGATACTTCCCGCTTCCTGAAACGGAACCTCGCCGTCTATCGTGAGCCTGCGCACCGCCTGTCTTGCATTCTGCTGGCGATAACGAAAACCGATATTGTAATATCCTGTCTTGGGGACCTCGATCTCATACGATACCCACTGTCCCACCGAGCGCCATTTATCGCCGCCTATCACGTTGAGCTTCTGCGAGGCATAATCATAGGGAGAATTCTCCGGGGAGGAGATATCCGAAGCACCATAAATACCCGAATCCGACTTCCGGTACATATTTTCCGCCTCGCAGATCAGGATTCCGTCCTGTAACTGTCCGCTCACTGCTTCCGCGTTGGTTTCCTTCAAATAATCGTCATAGCTTATGTAGCTGTCCTCTTCCGAAAAAACCGTTATCTTCTCGACAGCCATGGGCTCCTGTATCCCGGCAAAGGAGATCGTATGTACCCCTGCGTCGAGATAGAAGTAAAGCGCGTCACCGTAGAAGCCATTGCTGTCAGCAACATTTGCCACCAGTGATTCCTTTATCTCCACCTGCGCATAACGGATGTCGTTGCCGCCATCCACACGCTCAATGGGCTTCTCGTCCTTGAATACACGGGGAAAACTGACACTTTCGAGTTCTGCGACAGTGGTCTCGCCGTCTATCCGGACACTGCGCTGGATCTCCGAGGCATGACCGTCAAGCGGATAGTAATCCACCTGAAATCCATACATTCCGCTGGCCGGTATGGTAAACTGCCAGGTCACGTCGGAATCCTCTTCCGTCATAAGCGCCTGCCCCAGATCATCCGGAAGATCCACAATGCTTACATGTTCACCGCTTATATAAGAGACACCGGATATTTCTACACTTTCCCCGGTCACGGTCTGATCCTCAATGCCGGAGAGATACTTGCGGTAGCTCTGGTTGGAAGACCCTATCGTTATTTGGTTCGCGGAAGCGGTTTCTGCGTTCTCCGTAGCTGCTTTGGCCGTCACAGGTTGTATTCCCGCAAGGAACAGACTGAGAGCCAGCACGGACGCAACCGCTCTTTTATGATATCTCATCTTCCGTTTCTCCTTTCTGCCACAGTACTCTTTTGATGCCTGCAAAACACCTGATCACACGCTATGTCCGATGTCTTATTGGCCGTAATATTCGTCAATGGTTGCCTGTGCGGTCTGCTGTCCCTGCTCCATCGCCTGGCGCGGTGTGAGTGACATATCGTAGATGCACTGTCTCATCAGGGCATCCCATTCGCTGCCAAGAACATCCCCATAGGTGGTAGAGACCGGATTGGCAAGCATGAGCTCCAGCATCTCGCCGGACTCATCATCGCGCAGAGAATTCTCCACCTGCTGGGAAACCCATTCCTTATTGCTGAGTCCCGTGCGGTTTGCCATGGCAACCAGTATCGCCGCTGCATCCTCGATATCAGGGTCGCCCTTTATGAAGCAGAAGGACTTGCAGTTTGTGGCAACACCTACATAATCGGTGGCATCCGGGCCCATAGGCAGCGGCAGCACACCGTAGTCATCGGGCATTCCGCTGGAGAAGACCTCAGATACTACCCAGAAGTCCGAGAGGTGGAACAGCGTCTTTCTGGACATAAATACATTGGATTCGGTAAGGCCGTAGTCGTTGCCGACAAAGTCTTCATTGTCCAAAAGGCCGTTCCTGTTAAAGTCCTGGCAGAACTGCAATGCGTTGAGCATATTGTCGCTGAGGCAGTTATAGACATACTTGCCATCCTTGTTGGTGACATAGTCCACATTGTTCGTCATAGTGAAGAATCCGAAGCACGGATAGCCATTCACCATCCCCTTCACGGAACCGTTGGACTTCGTGGTAACCGTCTGGCAGATTTCCGCGAACTTGTCATAGGTCCACTGCTTGTTGCGGACAAGCTCGTACATATCTTCTATTCCATACTTATCCGCAAGCGTCTTATTATAAGTAAGCACGTTCCAGTTGATGGCCTGGCACTGCTGCTCTAAGAACGCCACGCCGTACTGCACGTTGTTTATGGTGTTAAAATCCTTGCTGACCGGAAGCCATTCATTGCTGTCCAGTCCCAGATTCTTGATCGTGGAGACATCGGCAATGTTGCCGCTGCGATAGATGCCTGAAAATTCATGCTGGATGTTGATAATGTTGGCGTACACCTTTCCGGCAGCAACACTGGTGGTGATATCCTGCTCGATGGTTGACATATTCGGCGCAAACACTTCTATATGACAGTTGTAATCCTTCTCGATCTCCTTTAAGATCTTCGCGCAGTTCTGCTTCTCCGGTGTATCGCTCTCACCGCCGATCCAATAGGAATCTGCAATGGTGATGGTCTTACCTCCCATATCATAAATATTTTCGGTAAAGCCCGTATCACTTTTCTCCCCCGTCGGAACCTTGTCCCCGTCTGAACTGCCCGATTGGCCACATGCGCAAAGTGCTTGCAGCATAACGACTGTAACAAGACCTAACGTAATAATCTTCTTGCATTTCATACAAAAACATCCTTTCCTGCTTTGTTTTTTTGGTATATTATGGGAACCTCTTCGCGTGCCCTATGATCATGTATTATACAATTTTCGACGGCGGAAATGAACCACAGTTTGTCTTTCTTATATCACAATTTGTATGGGATTTGAGCAGAAGCCCGCAACGCAAAGCACGTGATTACCGGCTTTTCCCATAATATAAATTGTACCCTTCATAAAATAAATTGTGGTTTTCATCAAATACCCGTGATGATACAATACTTGTATCGCAACTTGCAGAAATGAGGTCATTCAGAATGGATAACACGATCACTCCACGCCAGAGAAAATGCTTTGCCACCGCCATTAAATTTACCGAAGGCAATGTAAAAAATCCGGAACATATCACAAATTCCGGGAACAGCTACACCGAGCTTATCTGGGATATGGGAAAAGAAAAGCCTTATCTATGTATCGATCTGGGTTCTTTCTCACCGGGCGGATACCCTGTATTTGAGATAGAGGGGTTTGAAGGCGATCCCATTTTGCGCATTTCCTATTCCGACTGGTACGATTATATCTGTGATCCAAAGTACCGGGATCACGGTGATTTCAAGCGCGGGTGCTGTAAGTATCTGGGTCCGGAGCTTCCGGTAATGCCCGGAAACCCCAACCGCTTCGAGCTCTACCACATCTGCCGTAAGGGCTCCTATACGTACCCGCTGATCCAGGGTCAGCAGCGCTTTGCCCTGCTGACCCTGGACCAGCCCGGCTGCTCTGTGAAGGTCTCTTCCTTTTATATATACTATACTTCCTCTCTGCAACCCTATCCCGGCGGCTTTCGCTCCAGCGACAAGCGGCTGGATCGCCTGTGGGACGCAAGTATCTACACCGTGCAGCTGGCGACGCTGTCGAATTCGGCAAGCCTTGACATCACAGGTAACCGCCTGATGGTCCGTGCCCTTACTAAGGGCAATAAGGCAAGCGTGCTGAACGTGGGTACTGACTGGTCTGACTACACACTGCATTTAGAATGCGAGCTGCCCATTGAGCCCGACTGTGAAAATGCCGTTTTCTGGTCGGTGCGTGCCGCAGACGACAATAACGCCTATGTATTCCGTCTGTCGCAAAACGGTCAGCTGCGGTATTATCTGCGCAAAGACGGCGTAAACTATGAAAAGCCACTTACCCAGGAGACTGCGGCTTCGATAGAATATAACAACCCCTTCTGCATAGATACCGTTGTTTGCGGAAATCATATATCTGTCTCTGTGGACGGCACACACCTTTCCACTGTATCCGCCGGGGACATTCCCTGCGGCAGCATCGGCTTCTGTCCCACCAGCGAGACGTGGTTCATCGTGAATGGCTTTACCGTCGCTGCAGCTGATGGCAGCATTCTCTATAAGGAAGATTTTCAAAACGGTCTTTCGGACTATCGCTATAACGCTGCGGAAGAATTTATTGCCGATGGTGCCAAGCGTGACCGCCTGCCCTGGGTGGGTGATCTGTTCTGGACCTTTGAAAATGTGTATTATTCCTTCGGCAATTTTGTCCCGGCTATCAATACCATTGAGATGTTCCGCCGCCACCAATGCCCCGACGGCTATGTGTGGGGCACCTGCTATCCGGAAAACCGCACGGCACCGGGGGTCTTCGATTATGGTATGTATCAGTCGGATATTTTCTCCGCCTGGTATGTGATCACCATATCCCGCAACTACCTCTATACTGCGGACAAGAAGAACCTGGAGAGATGGTACGAGTCTGTAAAAAAAGACCTGAATTATCTTTCTATGCAGGTGGAAAGCACCGGGCTTTTCTACCAGAGATACGAGACCTCAAAGGGCCTCTGGGATCACATGTTAAATGATTACGGCTACTACAGCTATAATAACATCATCATCCAGCAGGCCTTCCGGGAAGGCGCATTTATCGCCGGTGCCATGGGCGACAGCAGCAATGCCGCTCTGTACCTGGCTACCGCCGACAAGATGCTTCATGCCATCCGCGCTGCCTTCTTCTGTGAGGAGACCGGAATGCTCATCGAGGGCAAGGACCGCACGGATCCCTGCTATTCCTCCACCGGATTTGCGCTTGCATTTGGGCTTATCCCGGAAGAATATGCAGCAAAGACGGTAAGAAACATGTGCAAAGAACAGGAACGGAGCTTCAAGAACGGGAAATTGGCGATTCTGTTCATACACGGCTGCTTCCGATACGGATTCTCCGAAGAAGCATACCGCATGCTGACAGGCTCCACCGGAAAGATCGAATTCTTAGGCGAATGCACTCTCAACTGGATCGACGCCGTGCATGACGAGAAAGGACCTGCCTGCACCACAGAGTCCATGCCCTACAGCCACAACCGTGTGGCAAACGGTGAATCCTGGGGCGATTCCTCCCACCCGGATACGGCAGTTGCATTCCTGTTAAGCGGAGATATCCTGGGCATCCAGCCTGCCTCCCCAGGATTTAAAACCTTCCGTTTTCAGCCGCACCCTTGCGCGCTTCGCAGTGCAAGGGGCATTGTACCGACACCATACGGCACCATCGATGCCTCGTATGAAATCGCAGAAAACGGCAGCCTTACGGTAACTCTTTGTCACCCGAAGGAACTTGAGGGCGACATTATTATAGAAGAAAAATACCGGAACCATGCAATCATAAATAAGATCGCAAAATAATGGAGGAACGCTTATGAGCGCAATTAAAACGACATGGTTTTTATTCGGCAGACAGGCCTATATACCGGAAGAATATTCTGTGTCCACTCATTTTGAATTTTATCGGTTTTATTGCATTTTTGACGGGGAATGTATCTATGAAGATGAGAACGGTGCGGTAACCCTGGAAAAGGGTCACGTCTATCTCCTGCCACGGAAATCGTATTCTCTTCGCTATGGCAGCCACAATAAATTTCTGCACGTGTGGGGCCATTTTCAGATTGAGGGCTGGCAATTTAACAATGTTATTAAGTTTGATCTGAAAAACGACCCGGTCCATAACGACTTTGTCAGCCTTATCGATGACCTGTCGAAGAAATACTTTGTCGCATCCAACGCACCGGAAGCCAGAAACATGACTTCCATCTTCAGCGACGATGACTATTTTAGTGTTGTTGAGAGCGTTTTTTCATCCTTTGTCTCTTATCTGTACCTCAATACCGTTGGCCGCGAGGAACAGGTGAATCCACTGAAGGCCATCCTTGCATACATCAACAACAACTTAAGCTCCGACCTTTCGAACGATACGCTTGCCCGGATTACGCAGTATTCGCGCACACATTTCATACAGGAATTCACCCGGCTTTACCGTATCCCGCCGCAAAAATATGTGGTGAAAGCGCGTATATCGCAGGCCATCGTACTGCTTATGAATGACGAAAAGATATACAACATTTCCTATAAGGTGGGCTATGATAATCCCAAATCCTTTGCGCGGGCCTTCAAGCGCGAGACAGGCCTCTCTCCGCAGGATTACAAGAGTCTCCACTATCTTACGATCCATAAAAAATAATGAAAAGCTTCTGCATTATATTACACTGAATAATCTTGAGATAGTCTGTATCGAAAGATAGCGGATATATCATCCCCAGATCCGCTATCTTCCAACACAGTCATTGCCACTTGCGCCTTTAAATTCTGCCTCCAGCAATGAATCTCCTATACCTATATTATTTTGTATTCATCCACACCGCCATTTTTCCTTCGTTTTCATTCCAGAGTTTTCCCGCCGACGAGCAATCAGTAACCGTAAAGCTTTTCCCATCAGTAGTAGGCACCTGAACTTCGAGCATGCACGGGTATGGGGCAATCTTTCTGTCGGACAGCTTAACATCTACATAGCCGTCATTGTCCACTTCTACGCTTATCGCGTCATCAACACTATAACCAAGGCGGTTTTCCTGCGCCAGTATAAGCGGACCACGCTTTAAGGCAATATGATTTTTAGATGACGGATCCTCGCGATCAAACGTGCTTACCATATAATTTATACCCCAAATAACCTTGTTCATAAGTATTTGGCTTCCGTATGGAATCGGATATATAGCCTTTGTTCGCATATCGAAGCAAATTGATATTCTGTCGCCGCTATTCCACTTGCGTTTCACAGAGATATACCCCCTTGTTGCCTCGATGCTTTTGCCATTTAGATATACGATGGTATTTTTACTCCACTCCGGGTTTCTTACCCAAATTCCAAATTCTTCCTCGCAATCCGTATCAACTGTTATATCAACATTACCTTCCACCGGATAGGCAGTAACAAATTTAAGATTTGCGTTTTTGCCATTTGCAAGTTTTTGTGAAACGGTTCCTTCTTCAAACAGATTAACAACCACGCCGTCCTTTTTGGTAAAGACCGCCGACTTCATAGCGATGCCGATACCGGCAGGACCGATCCCTATACAACAACCGTAATACTTGTTGTTACCCAAACGCATAAATCCGCCTATCCCATTGCCGCGCTTACCAGGTGTCAGCGGACTGTAGCTGTCAAATGGCATCGAAATCATGGTATAATCCGGACACCGCTCCTGTTCGGAAAGATCAACTGAGCCGGCGGTATTTATAGCGCCGAGATAGGCGTTGTAAAGCGAAGTTTCAAATGCATCCATATACTTTGCGTCGCCTGTAATAAGGTTGAGCTGATAAAAGAACTGCATGAGTGTTACTGTTACACAGGTTTCCTGCGCCTTTGGCGTGCCACGGTTGGGATTTGCCTGACGGACAGTAGAGTGATCAAACAGCTCATGCGTACAGCCTGCTGAACCGATAACGGTAAAGTCGTCCTCTAAAATACAGTCTGCATAATTGATTATTGCCTGCAAATGCTTTTCGTTTTCGGTTATACGGTAATATTCAAGCAATCCCATAAAGCAGGATGTCATCTCATACGCCTTGGTTATAGGGTACTGATAAGGCCGAAGTTCATTTTCATAGGCCAGCTCAAATATATTGGCAACCTCGGTTCCGCCGCAATCGACTATGTAGGTGGCAAAATCAAGATATTTCTTTTCTGCGGTGAGCGAATAGAGTCTTACGATTGGCTCAAGTATTGAAGAAGAGTTAAGTCCGCGCCAATGACGGGTAAGCTTTGTGATAAGCTTTTTACCCTCCTGCTGATAGCCGATTTTTGATATAAGGTAATCTGCCTGACGACACATACAATCAACTATTTTTTTGTTAAGCTCAGCATCATCCGAAATTTCAATGAAATATTCCATGCCAAGCAAAACGTATTTTCTGCTCCAAATGTCCCATGCGTCAAATTCTTCTTCGGTTTTATATGTGCTTATACGTCCCAGCTCGTCTTGCGTACTCATCATATCTATAACGGTCGCTTTAAGCACATTATATAGTTCAGCGTCCTTTGAATAGGTGTAAATAAAGCAGGCTCCCCGCATCATCTTGCCCCAAAATTCCCCGCGCCAACCGCCATTCCCGCTGTCAGTATGGTTACGGAACTGATCTACAAACAGCTTCCACCTGCCGCTGTCTCTAAGTTGCATATCGGTTATAAATTTAAGGCTTTTATCAAGGCAGCCTTTAAACTTTTTGACATCCGGGGTTTCAAAAAATTTATCCGTTTTATTACGTGGATAATTTGCGGTGAAATTTTCGTATATATCCATTTTCAAAACCTCCTGTGGTTTATTTTTTACTTTTGTGGTGTTCTTGACACAATTTATC